>NZ_JBKFBD010000051.1:0-18749 GCF_053345975.1 Microbacterium sp. C23T
ACGTGTTACTCACCCGTTCGCCACTGATCCACCAAGCAAGCTTGGCTTCACCGTTCGACTTGCATGTGTTAAGCACGCCGCCAGCGTTCATCCTGAGCCAGGATCAAACTCTCCATAAAAAAATGATTGCCACCCCCACCGGGAAAAACGGTAAAAGGGCAGCGAGTTCAACCATGACCAAAAACGAATATCAAACTGACATCCATGAATTGATCCAAAAAAGACCCCCACCAACCAGAAAAACTGGTCGACAGAGAAAAAAATTGGCATTTGACAAGTGCACGCTGTTGAGTTCTCAAAGATCGGACGCACCAACCCGCAACGAATCTCACGACCCGCTACCCGGCTGGGCAACTTCTCTATCTTACACATCCGCTCTCGCTTGTCAAGTCGGCTCAGCGAGGCACAAGACCTCACCACAGCCGGAGACCAGCAGTCACAGAAGTGGAAGAAACCCATCCTAAACCGGAACCCGGCCTGCTCGCCAGGAGCAGATCGGATGGGGTGGTTCGCAACTTGAGGGGAGCCAGACCCTGAGGCCTTTCGCTCTACCCTTTGGGGCGAACAACAAGAACATTACGTGGGTCCCTCCCTCACGTCGAATCCGCCCCGCTCCCCGGGCGTGTCGCAACGCTCCAACCCCGGAAACACGCGGAACTTCAGCGGAGCCCGCGCGCTAGCGTTAAGGCATGACCGAAGAACGATGGGTGTGGGGCGTCGGCCTCGCGACGACCGCCGAAGACGGGACCGTGCTCGACACGTGGTTCCCCTCCCCTGCTGCCGGACGCATCCCCCTGGGCTACGACCCTCAGATGCCGCCGGACGAGCTCGACCGCCTCGCCGTCGCCGACGAACGGCGCGCCGTCACGGTGGAGGTCGTCGCGATCGAGTCGGACCTCGATGCGGCGCCGGCATCGACTCCGGACGCGTACCTGCGCCTTCACGCGCTCTCGCACCTGCTCGTGCGCCCCAATGAGGTGAACCTCGACGGGATCTTCGCGCACCTGCCCAACGTGGCGTGGACGAACGCAGGCCCGATGCATCCCGACGCGCTCAACCGTCTGCGCCCGTTCCTCGTCCGGGAGGGCATCCAGGTACAGGGACTCGACAAGTTCCCCCGCCTGCTCGACTATGTCTCGCCGGCCGGCGTGCGCATCGCCGATGCGTCCCGCGTGCGGCTCGGCGCCTACCTGTCGCCCGGCACCACCGTCATGCACGAGGGCTTCGTGAACTTCAACGCCGGCACCCTCGGCCAGAGCATGGTCGAGGGCCGCATCTCGCAGGGCGTGGTCGTGGGCGACGGCAGCGACATCGGCGGCGGAGCCTCGATCATGGGCACCCTCTCCGGCGGCGGCACGCACAAGGTGTCCGTCGGGGCCCGCACGCTGCTCGGCGCGAACGCCGGTATCGGCATCTCGCTCGGCGACGACTGCATCGTCGAGGCCGGCCTCTACGTGACCGCGGGCACCAAGATCGTTTTGGCGGACGAGCCTCGCCGGGCCGACGGAACGCTTCCCACGGCGAAGGGCGCCGACCTCTCCGGCAGCACCGGGCTGCTCTTCCGCCGCAATTCGCTCACCGGAGCGGTCGAGGCTGTGCGCCGCGCCGGCGTGGGCGTCACCCTCAACGAGGCGCTCCACGCCTGAGTCCCGCGCACCGAGACCGCTCCGTCATCCACGACGGGGCGGTCTCGTCGTCTGCTGCCCCCGATCGCGAACGCCGGGGCGCGTGAGCCCGACGCGTCAGCGGCGGATGGCGTTGATCGCGAGATTGAGAACGCGTCGGCGCTGAGCCTCATCATCGAACGAGGCGACCGCCGCGACCCCGGAGACGAGCTTGACCACGTCGCCGATCGAGATGTCGGGGTCGACGTCGCCGGCCGCCTGGGCCCGCTCGAGCAGCGGCTCGCCCGCGGACAGCATGATCGTGCGGCACTCCGCGAGCACGGGTGAACGGCGGTTCAGCCCATCGAGCAGCGCGTGCTTCGTGCCGACGTAGGCGACGAACCGGTCGAGCCACGCGCGCAGCGCGTCCCACGGCTCGAGATCGGAGACCTCGTCCGCGGCGCGCGCGAGCGCGTCGACCTCCCCGAGGTAGAGCGTCTCGATGAGGTCGTCACGGGTCGGGAAGTTGCGGTAGAGAGTACCGATCCCCACGCCGGCGCGGCGGGCGATGTCCTCGAGGGAGGCGCCTGATCCCTCCTCGGCGAATGCCTCGCGGCCGGCGGCGACGAGCGCGTCGAAATTCCGCGCGGCATCAGCCCTTTGCGGACGACGTGCATCCAGCGCAGACACCCGCTCGACCACCGCCATGACCGCACCCTTCCGCTGTACCCGAGCCGCGCCCTCCGGCGACGGCGAAACCTGTGGTTGCGAAACGGAGGGACCCTCCGCTAATCTCAAAGCGGAGGCATCCTCCGTTCGGAGACCTCCCTCCACTTTATCCCGCATTCACCGGATCCGCACCCATCGGAAGGCCCGTCGATGCCCACTGTCCCGTTCACACCCCGCGCGGCGTTCGCGGCGATCGCTCTCAGCGTCGCCTCGCTCGCGCTGCTCCAGAACCTCGTCATCCCCGTCATCCCCCTCATCGCCGCCGACTTCGGCGTCACGGCGGATGCCGCATCCTGGACCAACACGTCCTGGCTCATCGCGGCGGCCGTCGCCACTCCCCTGCTCGGCCGCATCGGCGACCTCCGCGGCCGCCGCAACACGTTCCTGGCGGTCCTCGCCGTCGTCGCGATCGGCGACGTCGTCGCATCGTTCGCGCCGACCCTCGAGGTGCTCATCCTCGCCCGCGTCCTGCAAGGCGTGGGTGGGGCGCTGTTCCCGCTCGCGTTCGGCCTGCTCCGCGACGTCATGCCCCGCCACCAGCTCACCGGTGCGATCGGCGCCACCAGCGCCATCATCGGCATCGGCGGCGCGGCCGGCAGCGTGCTCGCGGGTCCCCTCGCCGAGCTCCTCGGGTGGCACGGGATCTTCGCCGTCCCGTTCGTGGCCGCGGTCGCGGGCATCGTGCTCACGATGATGCTCGTGCCGCCGGCAGGCCTGCGCGCGGTCGGCCGCGTCAATGTCCTCTCGGCCGTCCTCCTGTCGGGCTGGCTCATCGCGCTGCTCGTTCCGCTCAGCTCCGGTGCGCGCTGGGGCTGGACCGCCCCGCTCACCCTCGCGCTGTTCGGCGCCGCCGTGCTGCTCATGATCGCGTGGGTGGTCTCCGAACTCCGGTCGTCGGAGCCCCTCGTCGATCTTCGTCTCATGGCCTCGCGGGCGATCTGGCCCGTCAACGCCGCCGCGCTCCTCATCGGAGCCGCCGCCTTCGGGTTCTGGGGCTACCTTCCCCAGTTCCTCGAGACACCGGTCGACTCCGGATGGGGTCTCGGACTCGGCGTGCAGGCCGCCGGGCTGGCGCTGCTCCCGCTCCTCATCGGGATGTCGAGCGTCGGGTTCGCGACGGGTGCGATCGCCCGCGTCATTCCGCTCCGGCTCATGATGGGGCTCGGTGCCCTGCTCATGGCGGGCGGCGTCGTGTTCGCCGTGCTCGACCACGAGACGCTCGTCACCCTCGCGATCGCGGGCGGCGTCTTCGGACTGGGCATCGGCCTCGCGTACGCGTCGACGGCGAGCATCATCGTCGAAAGCGTGCCTGCCGACCGGACCGGGATCGCGACCGGCGTGAACGCCAATCTGCGCACCATCGGGTCGGCGATCGGCTCCGCATTCACGACGGCTGTCGTGTTCGGCGCGATCGAGCCCGGCGGCACCCCCGCGCTCGACGGCTACGCCGTCGCCTGGCTGACGCTCGCCGCGGGGGCGGTCGTCGCCGCGATCCTGGTGCTGTCCATCCGGCCGCGTGGACGGACGGATGCTGCGACCCACGGCGCGCTCGCGAACACCGACGACGCAGCACTGGCCGAAGTCGGCTGACTCACCGCGGCGGGCACAACCCCCTCAACGAGCGATGCCGCGCCCCACTCGGGGGCGCGGCATCCGTCATTTCCGCGTCAGGACAGACCGGGGTAGTTGCGCTCGGCGGCGCCGATGTACAGCTGCTGCGGGCGGCCGATCTTGGTCTGCGGGTCGCTCGCGGCCTCGCGCCACTGCGCGAGCCAGCCGGGCAGACGCCCGATGGCGAACAGGACCGTGAACATGCGGGTCGGGAAACCCATCGCCTTGTAGATCACGCCGGTGTAGAAATCGACGTTCGGGTACAGGCGGCGGTCCTGGAAGTACGCGTCGTTCAGCGCGATCTCTTCGAGCTCCTTGGCGAGGTCGAGGAGCGGGTCGCTCACACCGAGTGCCGACAGCACCTCGTCGGCCGACTCCTTCACCAGCTTCGCGCGCGGGTCGTAGTTCTTGTAGACGCGGTGCCCGAAGCCCATGAGCTTCACGCCGTCTTCCTTGTTCTTGACCCGCTCGACGAAGCGCTGCACGCTCTCGCCGGAGTCGCGGATGCGCGCCAGCATGTCGAGGACGGCCTCGTTCGCCCCGCCGTGCAGCGGTCCGTAGAGCGCATTGATGCCGGCGGAGATCGACGAGAACTGGTTCGCGCCGGTCGAGCCGACGAGGCGCACGGTCGAGGTGGACGCATTCTGCTCGTGGTCCTCGTGGAGGATGAGCAGTCGCTCGAGAGCACGCGACATGACCGGATTGACCTCGTACACCTCCGACAGCACGCCGAAGTTGAGCTTGAGGAAGTTGTCGACGAACCCGAGCGAGTTGTCGGGGTACAGGAACGCCTGGCCGATGCTCTTCTTGTGCGCGTACGCCGCGATCACGGGCAGCTTCGCGAGCATGCGGATCGTGTTCAGCTCGACGTGCTCGGGGTTGTTGGGGTCGGACTGGTGCTCGTAGTACGTCGAGAGCGCGGACACGGCCGACGACAGCACCGACATCGGGTGGGCGGTGTGCGGCAGCGCGGAGAAGAACCGCTTGAGGTCCTCGTGCAGCAGCGTGTGCCGGCGGATCTTCTCATCGAACTCGGCCAGCTCGTCGGCGCTCGGGAGCTCGCCGTAGATGAGCAGCCAGGCGACCTCGAGGTACGTGCTGTTCTTGGCGAGCTGCTCGATCGGGTAGCCGCGGTAGCGCAGCACGCCCTCGTCGCCGTCGATGTACGTGATCGCGGACTTCGTCGCCGCGGTGTTCACGAAGCCGTAGTCGAGAGCCGTGTAGCCGGTCTGGCGGGTGAGGGTGGAGAGGTCCACGCTCGGTGTGCCGTCGGTGCCCCGCAGCAGCGGGAACTCGGCGGTGCTGCCACCGATCGTGAGGGTGGCCTTCTCGTGCTGGGTGCCCGCGTCGCTCACGGCGCCTCCTCGCGATTTCTGGTCGTACCGGGGGTGTCGTCCAGTCCTGTACGGCGCCATGGAGAGGGCTGCAGCAGGACGGAGGGGCGGGACGGGGGATGCCGCGTCGCCGCGTTCCTACAGCCTAGTGCGCCGCCGCGCCTACTGTTGACACGACCAAAGGCCCGCGGCATCCGATAGAGGAATCCTCAGATCGAGATGTCTGATGCCGCGCGCAGGCGTGCGGCCGCGGCCGCGATGCGCTCGTCGGTCGCGGTGAGCGACAGCCGGATGTGCTGCGGGAAGTGCGTGCCGTAGAAATGGCCGGGACCGGCGAGGATGCCGAGATCGGCGAGGCGACCGAGGCTCTCCCACGCGTCGCGCCCCTCGGTCGCCCAGAGGTACAGGCCCGCCTCGCTCGCGTCGATGCGGAATCCGGCGGCCTCGACGGCGGGGCGCAGCACGTCGCGCCGACGGCGGTACAGCTCCTTCTGCGCGGCGACGTGGACGTCGTCCTCGAGGGCGGCGGTCATCGCCGTCTGGACCGGAAGCGGGAGCATGAGGCCGAGGTGCTTGCGCGCCGTGAGCAGACGAGCGATCACGGCGGGATCGCCGGCGAGGAACGCCGCGCGGTAGCCGGCGAGGTTCGACTGCTTGCTCAGCGAGTACACCGAGAGGATGCCGCTGAGGTCGCCGCCGGTCACGCGGGGGTCGAGTGCCGACGGCACCGGTTCGGCGTCCCACGGGGCATCCCACCCCAGTTCGGCGTAGCACTCGTCGGACGCGAGCACGGCACCGAGCTCACGGGCGCGTTCCACCGCCGCGCGCAGGGCGTCGACGTCGAGCACGCGGCCGTCCGGATTGCCCGGGGAGTTCACCCACACGAGGCGGGTGCCCTCGGGCCAGTCCGCGGGATCGTCGGCGGCGACGGGCGTCGCGCCGACGAGGCGCGCGCCGACCTCGTACGTGGGATAGGCCGCTCGGGGGTGCACCACGACGTCGCCGGGCCCGAGGCCCAGCAGCAGCGGGAGGAGGGCGACGAGCTCCTTCGAACCGACGGTCGGAAGGACGTTCTCGGGGGTCAGCCCGGGGACGCCCCGGCGGCGGCCGTACCAGCTCGCGATAGCCGCCCGCAGTTCCGGGGTGCCGACGGTCTGCGGATACGAGTGGGCGTCGGTCGCGGCGCGGAGCGCCTCGGCGACGACGGCGGGCGTGGCGTCGACGGGCGAGCCGATCGACAGGTCGACGAGCCCGTCGGGGTGGGCGCGTGCGCGCGTGGCATACGGCGCGACCGCGTCCCAGGGGTAGTCGGCGAGATCGGCGACCCCCACGTCAGTGTTCCTGCGGCGGGAGCGCCTCGATGATCGGGTGATCCTTGTGGATGACGCCGACCTTGGCGGCGCCGCCCGGGGAGCCGATGTCGTCGAAGAACTCGACGTTGGCCTTGTAGTAGTCCTGCCACTCGTCGGGCAGGTCGTCCTCGTAGTAGATCGCCTCGACGGGGCACACGGGCTCGCAGGCGCCGCAGTCGACGCACTCGTCGGGGTGGATGTACAGCGATCGATCGCCCTCGTAGATGCAGTCCACGGGACACTCGTCGATGCAGGCGCGGTCCTTGACGTCCACGCAGGGAAGGGCGATCACGTACGTCACCTGGCCAGTCTAGCCGCGACCTCCGATCACGATCCGCCGTGCGACGCGCTCACTCCATCCGGGGGATGCGATCCGGCCAGGCCACGACGAGTGCCACGAGGATAGGAACTGCGATCGTCCACACCACGCCGAGCCCGGACTGCGGCACGACGACCGAGCCGCCGGGGCCGCTGCCCGAGAAGACGAGGGTCGAGACCATCATGCCGAGACCGGTGGCGAGCGTCGCCCAGCGATCGGAGGTGAGCAGCCGCACGGCCAGCAGCAGCGCGGCCGAGCCGATCACGGCGAGGATCAGGCCGAGCGGGAACCAGCCGATCGCGTAGGCGTGGGCCACCGTGCCGGCGACGCCGTAGACCAGTCCCACCAGCAGGGCGACGATCCAGCTGCCGATGCGGGCGGGGACGGAAGGGCGCATGCCTCGATCGTACCGACCGCACCTGTGCTGTTCTCTCCGCTCGACGGCGATCGGGGCTGAACCGTCGGCTACGCTGCCCAGCCCCACAGACGCAGGAGTGCCGCGACGAGCGCGGCCGCGACCACCACGACGAGGAAGGGCGCCCGCAGCATCAGCAGACCCGCGGCGACGAGCACGGCCGGGACCCGCGCATCGACCACGACCGCCTGCCCCGCGCCGAGGGTCTGCACGGCGACGAGGGCGGCGAGCAGCGCCACGGTGAGCAGATCGGCGATGCGCATCGGCGTCGGGGCCTCGACCCACTTCGCGGGGATGAGATACCCCACGGTCTTGAGCGCGACGCAGATGATCGAGGCCACGAGGATGGCCGTCCACATGGTCACGGCAGCCCCTCCCTCTCGGCGACGTCGTCGGGTTCGGGCTTCACCCGGTCGTCCTTGCCGAGCCAGTTCGTCCAGCCGACCACGATCGCGACGAGGGCCGCGATGATGACAGGGAGACCGGGCATGAGCACGGGCGTGAGGACCGTCGCCACGACGGCCGCCGCCACGCCGACGACGATGGGCTGGCGGGCGCGCAGACGCGGCCACAGGAGGGCGAGGAACGCCGCTGCCGCAGCGGCGTCGAGTCCGTACGCCCGCACGTCGCCGAGCACGTCGCCGAGGAGCGCGCCGGCGAGCGTCGACAGATTCCACCCGACGTAGATCCCGATGCCCGTCACCCAGAACCCCAGCGTCCGGGCGTGCGGTGAGCGCTGCGCGAGCGCCACCGCGGTCGACTCGTCGATGGTGAACTGCGCCGCCGCGGCGCGGCGCCAGAAGCCCGCGCCGACCACCGGGGACATCCGGATGCCGTAGGCCACGTTCCGCACTCCGAGCAGCGCCGCGGAGGCGATCGCCGCCGGCACCGCGGCCAGTCCCCCGGCGCCCACGATGCCGACGAAGGCGAACTGGGATCCGCCGGTGAACATCACGAGACTCAGGACGCACGTCTGCCAGACGTCGAGCCCGGCCGCGACCGCGAGAGCGCCGAACGAGATGCCGTACGCACTCGTCGCCAGCGCGACACCGAGGCCCTCGCGGACGGCCCTGCGGCCCTCGCCGGCGCTGTGTGCGTCGTCGAAGTGCGGGTCGAGGGTCACCTGGTCATGCTACCGACGGCCTCGACATCCCCCGCCCGGCCGCACCGCGGCCCGTGGCACCCTTCGGATACGGCGGATGCCGCGACCCGCGCCCTTCGCAGGGTTCGGGTCGCGGCATCCGTGTCCGTGCTTACGCGTTGGCGTCCTGGCGCTTGAGGCGCGAGGCGGCGCGGCCGCGCTCGGTGGCGTCGAGGACCACCTTGCGGATGCGCACCTTCTCGGGCGTCACCTCGACGCATTCGTCGTCGCGGGCGAACTCGAGGCTCTCCTCCAGCGAGAGGATGCGGGGCGGAGTCATCGACTCGAACGCGTCCGCGGTCGAGGACCGCATGTTCGTGAGCTTCTTCTCCTTGGTGATGTTCACGTCCATGTCATCGGCGCGCGAGTTCTCGCCGACGACCATGCCCTCGTAGACCTCTTCGGTGGGCTGCACGAAGAAGCTCATGCGCTCCTGCAGCGCGATCATGGCGAACGGCGTGACGGCACCCGAGCGGTCGGCGACGATCGAGCCGTTCTGGCGGGCGACGATGTGGCCCGCCCAGTCGTCGTAGCCGTGCGAGATCGCGTTGGCGATGCCGGTGCCGCGCGTCATCGAGAGGAACTCGGTGCGGAACCCGATGAGACCGCGCGAGGGGACGATGAACTCCATGCGCACCCACCCGGTGCCGTGGTTGACCATCGTCTCCATGCGGCCCTTGCGGGACGCCATGAGCTGCGTGATCGCGCCGAGGTACTCTTCGGGGGCGTCGACGGTGAGGTGCTCGAAGGGCTCCTTGACCTTGCCGTCCTCGCCCTTGCGCGTGACGACCTGCGGCTTGCCGACGGTGAGCTCGAAGCCCTCGCGGCGCATGTTCTCCACGAGGATCGCAAGCGCGAGCTCGCCGCGGCCCTGCACCTCCCACGCGTCGGGGCGTCCGATGTCGACGACCTTCAGCGAGACGTTGCCGATGAGCTCGCGGTCGAGGCGGTCCTTCACCATGCGGGCGGTGACCTTGTGGCCCTTGACCTTGCCGACCAGCGGCGACGTGTTGGTGCCGATCGTCATCGAGATGGCGGGGTCATCGACGTGGATCGCCGGCAGCGGGCGGACGTCCTCGGGGTCGGCGATCGTCTCGCCGATCGTGATCTCCTCGATGCCGGCGATGGCGACGATGTCGCCGGGGCCGGCCTCCTCAGCGGGGTAGCGCTCGAGGGCGCGGGTCTTGAGGAGCTCGGTGATGCGGGCGTTCGAGTGCGTGCCGTCGTGACGCACCCACGCGACGGTCTGGCCCTTCTTCAGGGTGCCGTTGAAGACGCGCAGCAGCGCGAGGCGGCCGAGGAACGGGCTGGAGTCGAGGTTCGTGACCCAGGCCTGCAGCGGCGCGTCGTCGTCGTACGCGGGAGCCGGGACGTGCTCGAGGATCGCGCCGAACAGCGGCTCGAGGTCGGCGTTGTCGGGAAGCTCGCCATTGGCGGGACGGTTGCGGGATGCCGCGCCCGCACGCCCGCTCGCGTACACGACCGGGACGTCGAGCAGGGCGTCGATGTCGAGGTCGGGCACGTCCTCGTGGAGGTCGGAAGCGAGGCCGAGCAGCAGGTCGTGCGCCTCTTCCTCGACCTCGGCGATGCGCGCGTCGGGGCGGTCGGTCTTGTTGACGAGGAGGATGACCGGCAGCTTCGCCTCGAGCGCCTTGCGCAGCACGAAGCGGGTCTGCGGGAGGGGGCCTTCGCTCGCGTCGACGAGGAGCACGACGCCGTCCACCATCGACAGGCCGCGCTCGACCTCACCGCCGAAGTCGGCGTGGCCGGGGGTGTCGATCACATTGATCGTGACCGGGACGTCGGTGTGGGCACCGTTGTACGTGATCGCGGTGTTCTTCGCGAGGATCGTGATGCCTTTTTCGCGCTCGAGGTCGTTCGAGTCCATCGCGCGCTCTTCGACGTGTGCGTGCTCGCCGAACGAGCCGGTCTGGCGGAGCATCGCGTCGACGAGGGTGGTCTTGCCGTGGTCGACGTGAGCGACGATAGCCACGTTGCGGAGGTCCGGACGGAGGGCGCGCGCCATGAGGGAATCCTTGAAAGAGAATGGGGATGCCGGAATGCCGGCATCCCCATTCTATTGGGCGCTGCTGTGTATCGCCTTTCGGCGGCGGATCAGCCCTCCAGGCCTGCTTCGAGCAGGGCCGCGCGCGCCTCGCGGCGCACGCGCTGCTCCTCGGGGTCGGGCACCGGGATGGCGGCGATGAGGCGACGCGTGTAGTCCTCCTTGGGCGCGCGGAGGATCTGCCCGGTCGCGCCCTGCTCGACGATCTTTCCGTGGTGCATCACGATGATGCGGTCCGCGAGCGAGTCGACGACCGCCAGGTCGTGGCTGATGAAGAGGCATGCGAACCCCATGTCGGCCTGCAGCTGACGAAGCAGCTGCAGCACGGTGGCCTGCACCGAGACGTCGAGCGCAGAGGTGGGCTCGTCGGCGATGAGCAGCTTGGGCTGCAGCGACAGGGCGCGCGCGATGCCCACGCGCTGCTTCTGACCGCCCGACAGCTCGTGCGGGTAGCGGTTGCGGTACGCGCGGGGCAGCTCGACGGCGTCGAGTAGCTCCTGGATCTTCAGGTCGAGCTCTCGGCCCTTCGCGACGTTCGCCAGAAGCATCGGCTCGCCGATCGACTGGCCGATCGGGAGACGCGGGTTGAGCGACGACGACGGGTCCTGGAAGACGATGCCGACGTCCTTGTGCACCTTGTGCAGCAGGCGCCGGTCGGCCTTGGAGATGTCGTAGCCGACGACCTCGGCCTTGCCGTCCGCGATCGGGAGCAGGCCGATCGCGGCGCGTCCCACGGTGGTCTTGCCCGAGCCGGACTCGCCCACGAGGCCCGTGACCTCACCCGGGTAGATGGTGAAGTTCGCATGCTCGACGGCACGGAACGCGGGCACGCGCCCGCGCTTCGGGTAGTCGATCGCGACGTCGGCGAAATCGAGCACCGGGGCGCCGAGGCCCTGGCGGCGCTGCTCGTCCTCGCGCGCGGCGACATCGGCCAGGCGGATCACCGAGGTGTCCCCGGCGAGGGCGGCCGTGGTGTCGATCGACTCCCCCTGCGCGTCGCCGATGCGGGGCACCGCGGCGAGGAGCTGCTGCGTGTACGGGTGCGTGGGGCGGTTGAACACGGCATCGACCGAGCCGCGCTCGACGATCTCGCCCTTGCGCATCACCACGATGTCGTCGGCGATGTCGGCCACCACGCCCATGTCGTGCGTGATGATGAGGATCGCCGAGTCGAGGCGGTGCCGGAGGTCCCGCATGAGGTCGAGGATCTCGGCCTGCACCGTCACGTCGAGAGCCGTGGTCGGCTCGTCGGCGATCAGCAGTTGCGGGTCGCACGAGATCGACTGCGCGATCATCGCGCGCTGACGCTGGCCGCCCGACAGCTGGTGCGGGTACGAGTTGAACGCCTTCAGCGGATCGGGCAGCTCGACCATGTCGAGCAGCTCGAGAGCACGCGTGCGCGCGGCGCTCGGCGTCATGCCCTGGTGGATGCGCAGCGTCTCGATGATCTGGAACCCGACCGTGAACACGGGGTTCAGCGCGGTCATCGGCTCCTGGAAGATCACCGCGATCTCGCGACCGCGCACGCGACGCAGGTCGTCCTTGCGGAGGCCGAGGATCTCGCGACCGCCGAGCTTGACGCTGCCGGTCACCCGGGCGTTGGACGGCAGGAGCCCGAGCATCGCCATGGAGCTCGCGCTCTTGCCGGAGCCGGACTCGCCGACGATCGCGAGGGCCTTGCCCGACTCGACGGAGTAGTCCAGCTTCTTCGCTGCCGGCACCCAGTAGTTGTCGACGGCGAAGTCCACGGACAGGCCGCTCACTTCCAGCAGCGGACTGCCGGTCAGAGGAGTGGGGGACGCGTTCATTTCATGGTCCTTGTGGGATCGATTGAGAGAATGAGGGGGTGACCGACCGTGCGATCCGCATCGACTCCCGTTTCAACCGCATTGCTGCCGTCATCGTCTGGAGTCTTGCGGCGCTCGCAGTGATCACCGCCGTATGGAGCGCGGACCCGCGGCTGACGTGGGTCTACGCCGCCGCTCCGCTGGCGGCCCTGCTCGGCTGGATGGCGCTGTGGCGCCCCTGCGTCGAGGTGTCGGATCGCGGTGTGCGCATCGAGAACGTGAGCCACGACGTCGACGTGCCGTGGGAGGCCCTCGTGCACGTCGAGACGGCGCGGGCCCTGACGCTGCACACGCCGTCCGGCAGCTTCACTGCCTGGTCGGCGCCGGCGCCCGGCTTCTTCACCACGATGATGGGCAACGCGAAGGCCCGCCGCGAGGCGAGCGCCGCCGGTGGCGACGCCCGCCCGAGCGACCGCATGGGCACCGACTCGGGCAACGCGGCTCTCGTCGTGCGAGAGTCGTGGCGCAGCCGCCTCGATGCCGGTCAGGTCGAACTCGGCGTGGCCGATGAGACGCCGGTCAAGCGCCACTGGCACGTGACGTTCCTCATCGCGTCGATCATGCTCGCCGCGGCGTCGATCGCGCTGATCGTCGCCACCGGCTGAGAGCCTGGCGCGCATCATCCGCGACGATCCGGGTCGGGCGCGATCTCGTCGTCGAGGACGTCGTCCGGACGATCGCTCGAGACGCCTTCGACGATCGCCGCACCGCCGGCCGTGACCAGCGCGCCCTCGGGCACGTCGGCGGTCGTGCCGGCAACGATGACCGCATCCTCCGGGAGTTCCTTGACCTTGCGGAAGACGATGCGCTTCTGACGCGGGTCGAACGCGTCGCGCAGACCGTCGCCGACGAAGTTCACGAGGAGAGACAGGATCACGATGAACGCCGCCGGCCACCAGAACAGCCAGGGGCGCGTCTGGAACGCCGATTCGTTCGCTGAGATCAGCAGACCCAGCGACACATCGGGCGCGCGGACGCCGTACCCGAGGAACGACAGCGACGTCTCGAGGATGATCGCGGCGGCGATCAGCAGCGTCGTCGCGACGATGACCACGCCGATCGCGTTCGGCAGGATGTGCTTGAAGATGATGCGCGCATCCGACGCGCCGGCGACGCGTGCCGCCTCGACGAACTCGCGCTCACGCAGGGTGAGGAACTCCGCCCGCACGAGTCGGGCGATTCCCGTCCAGACGAAGAATCCGAGGAACAGGGCCAGCAGCAGCGGACCGAGGTTGCCCACGGCCGATCCGACGACCGCGCCGATCACGATCACGGGGATCACGATGACGATGTCGGTCAGGCGCATCAGCACCGCGTCGACCCACCCGCGGTAGTAGCCCGCGAGAGCGCCGACAACGACGCCGAGGAAGGCGCCGATGAGGCCGATGATGAACATCATGTAGGACGAGTTGACGAGGCCGCGCATGACCATCGCGAAGTAGTCCTTGCCGACCGTGTTCTGGCCGAACGGGTGATCGCCGAGCGAGAACGGCCAGAGCGTCAGCGTGGGCTTGCCGCCGTTGCTGATCGGGATCAGTTCTTCGTAGTTCCACTTCCACCAGCCCGGGATGGGCCCGATGCCGGTCGCCGAGATGGCGAAGCCGACGATGAGGACGAAGAGGACCGCGCTGACGACTGCGGGCTTGTGCGCGATGAAGCGTCGGAACGTCAGGCGTCCCTGGCTGATGCCGCGCTCGTCGGCGGTCTGGACGTGCACGCCTCCGTCGGAGGGTGCGGTGGGCGGCTCGAGGGCCGGATCGATGGGGATCGACATTACTTGACCCTCACTCTCGGGTCGATCGCCGAGTACGCGAGGTCGGCGAGGAAGTTGAACGTGATGGCGAACACGGCGATGACGACGAAGTACGCCATGACGGGGTTCGGGTCGGCGTGCGACAGCCCCTGGTTGAAGAGCGCACCCATGCCACTGAACGCGAAGATGCGCTCGGTGATGATCGCGCCACCGATCAGCGCGCCGACATCGGCCGCGACGATCGTCGTGATCGGGATGAGCGAGTTGCGGAACGCGTGACGCACCACGACCGTCCGCTCGGGAAGACCCTTCGCTCGGGCGGTGCGGATGTAGTCCTGGTTCAGCGTCTCGAGCATGCCGCCGCGGGCGTATCGCGTGTACGCGGCGAACGAGATGAGCATGAGGCTGATCGTCGGCAGCAGGAGGTGGGTGAATGTGTCGATGCTCTGGATCCACCAATCGCCCTGCAGATTGGGCGTCTGAGAGCCGATCGTCGCGATCGGCCGTCCGTTCACCTTCGGGTTGTTGACGTACGAGTTCCAGTTCTGCATGAACTGGTCCAGGATGATCACGCCCATGCCGAGCAGGCCCGTCAGGACGCCGATGCGGATCGCCTGCCCCTTGTCGTACTCACCGAGGAACCAGCCGGCGGCCGCGCCGACGAGAGCCGCCGCCACGAACAGGGCGAGCACCCCCCAGCCGTTGAACGACTTGAGGAACGGCTGCAGCACGAAGTACGCGGCGATGAGGACGATCGCGGTGACACCGGCGGTGCGCCATGCGTAGCGCGCACGCGGTCCGGCGATGATGAGGACCATTCCCGCGGCGAACGCAGCGATCAGCAGCGGCGTGAGGATCGGGCCCAGCGACGGGTTGAGGAACCACGCCGTCACGCTCATGCCGTACAGCATCGCTCCGGTGGTCACCACGGACGCGGCGAAGACGATCAGGCGGCGCTGCCTGGGTCCGCCGATGATCGCCTGCCAGAAGACGCCGGAGATGAGACTGAGTGCGATGATCCACGGCCATGTGAACACCGGACTGTCGAGCCAGTCGTTGAAGCCGAGGGCGAAGAAGACCTTGAGCAGAACACCCATCACGAACGACGGCAGCGAGTAGAACAGGAAGCTGGCGAACGTGAACGAGTAGTCGATGGCGCTGTACTGGCGAAGCGCCGACACGATGCCGACGAGGACGCCGAGGACGATGGCGAGGATCGTCGACGCGGTGACGAGCTGGAGCGTCGCGCCCATCGCACGTGCGAGGACGATCGTCACCGGCTGGTTCTGGATGGTGACGCCGAGGTCACAGCCGCCGAACGGGATGACGCAGCGGGCGGCGCCGAGCAGCCAGTTGAACCAGCGGACGGGAATGGGCTGGTCGAGGTTCAGCCACGCGATGCGCTGGGCGATCAGCGCGTCACGGTTCGGGCTGTTGGAGGCGTACAGGTCCTCGAGCGGATCCTTGGCAAGAGCCACGAGGGTGTACATCAGGAAGGATGCGGCGATGAGGATCAGGATCGAAACCCCGATGCGCCGCAGAACGAAGCTAAGCACTGGGCTGGCCCTTCATGCAGAAAAGGTAGCAGGCGGGCGACGGCGGCAGCAGAGGCCGGGCGTCGGGTTCGCCGGCTGTGGACGGGAAGACACACGCACGGGGCGCCGGGCTGTTCAGCACCCGACGCCCCATGGCGTGGTGTTTCAGATCGTCACCGGATTAACCGGCGACCGTCCACTCCCAGAAGTTCCAGAACACACCGGTCTGGTTGCCCATGAAGGTGATGCCCGAAACGCGGTCGGTGTGCGCCTCGAGGCCGGGGCCCTGGAAGAGCGGCAGACCGTATGCGTCGGAGAACAGCTCGGTGTCCGCCTCGATCGTCATCTCGTCGATCTTGTCGGTGTCGAGCGTCTGCGGGATCGTGCGAGCGATCTCGTCGACGGTGTCGTTGGCGTACTTGTTGAAGTTGCTGCCACCGAAGCTCGCGAAGATCTGCGGGATGGTGCCGTTGCCGACACCGGGCGAGATCCAGCCGAAGATGACGGCGTCGTAGATGTCCGAACCGAGCTGCGCGCTCCAGTCCTCACGGCCCACATCCTCGATCACGAAGCCGGCCTGCGAAGCCGAGGCCTGGATGGCCTCGAACGCCGCGACGCGGTTCGGGTTGTTGATGTTGTACATGAGGCGGATCGTCGGGGTCGCACCGGCGAGGAGCTCCTTGGCGCCCTCGATGTCGACATCGGCGTACGCGTCCGAACCGTTGGCCGCGACAGCGTCCTTGTACGGCTTCTGAGCCGGGATGAAGAGGTTCGAGTTGAGAACCTCAGCCTCGGGGTTGACGGGCTTGATGAGCGTGTCGACGAGCTGCTGACGCGGGATCGTCTTGAGGAACGCCTCGCGGACGTTCTTCTCGGCGAACGGACCGGCGAACGTCAGGTCGAGGTGGTCGTAGTTGAGCGCGTCGCCCTGGAGGACCTCCACGCCGTCGATCGCCTGCAGCGCGGTGAGGGTGTCGCCGCTCGCCTGCGGGGCGATCACGTCGACCTCGCCGTTCTGGAGGGCGGTCACCTGAGCCTGAGCGTCACCGATGAAGCGGATGACCATCTCGGAGAACTGCGGCTTGAGGTCACCGGTGTACTTGTCGTTGAGCTTCAGCGTCATCGACTGCGTGGGCTCCCACGAGTCGATGATCCACGGGCCGCTCGAGAGGTACAGCGACGGGTCGTCCGGCAGCGACGTCATGTCGAAGCCCGAGTTCCAGAAGTCGGCCGCAGCCTTCAGCGTCTCGTTGACCGGAGCCGGAGCGGCGGCGTCGCCGCGGGGGCTGGTCAGGATCGTGTCGATGAGCTCGGCCTGGTCGACGCCGGCCTTCTCGGCGACGACGTGGACCGGCTGGTCGATGAGACCGATGATGTTCCAGTCGACGAACGGGGTGTCGTACTCGAGCGTGAGCGACAGCTTGTCGTCGGCGACATCCGTGATCGTCGAGGTCTTGACGCCCTCGGTGCTGCCCGCGTACGCGAAGTACTTGGTGCCGCTCGTGGGCTCACCGGTCTCGGGGTCCAGCGTGGCGTCGTCGAAGACGCCCGACGTCGCTGCCCAGCCGAAGATCAGGTCGTCGGTCGTGATGGGCTCGCCGTCCGACCACTCGAGGCCGTCGTTGAGCGTGTACTTGACCTGGAGCGGGTCTTCGCTGACGATCTCCATCTTGCCGAACGACTCGTCGGGGACGACCTCGTAGGTGTCGCTGACGTAGTAGAAGCCGGCGCGGGTCAGGTAGTTGACCTTGCCGTTGATGTCGAGGTTGCCGTTGTCGCTGTTCGAGTTCGTGCCCGTGAACTCGTTCACCTCGGCGATGGTCACCGCGGCGTCGGCGGTGTCCCCGGTCTCCTCCGTCGCCGGCGGGGTCGTCGAGCAACCGGCGAGGACCAATGCGGTCACGCCGACGCCCGCCGCGACTCCGAGTGCGCGCATGCGCCACGTCGTCTTGTCAGACACTTGTGTCTCCTCTGTGCAGGGTAATGCGCGCGAATCCAGCCGGAAGCCGGACCTGCGCGCGGATGGGAAAACGATAAGCACCGGTTGTGAGATGGTCAAAACGATCGGCGAAAACGTTACAGAGCCTTAACTCAATCGACGCGGAGTGTGACAATCTGACAAGATGACGCCGCCGAACCGGCCCACAGGTCTGAGGGATTCGACTACTCTTTCGCCCCTCACGTCGTACGACCGCCGACGCCTCACGTGGGAGGTGTGGATCGTCCTCGCGATCACGGTCGGACAGTCCGCGCTGTACTCGGTGCTGTCGCTCGTGCGCAAGCTGCTCGCCCCCGTTCCGCTCGGCCAGCAGCAGACGCAGGTGAACCCCTCGCGGGACGCGCAGGCGGTCTGGGATGTCGTGTACCAGGTGCTCGCCGTCTTCTTCGCGCTCGCCCTCGTGGCACTTGTCGTGTACCTGCTCTGGGAGCCCGGCAGTAACGCGCTGCGCCGCATCGGCCTGGACTTCTCGCGCTTCGGCGGAGACCTCGGCCGAGGCATCCTTCTCGCCGCCGTCATCGGCGTGCCGGGGCTCGCGCTGTATGCCGCGGGACGCGCGCTCGGGGTCACTGTCGCCGTCGTCGCCTCCCCCCTCGACGCGGCGTGGTGGACCGTGCCGCTGCTGGTGCTGTCGGCGCTGCGGGCGGGGCTGACCGAAGAGGTGATCTTCATCGGCTACCTGTTCGACCGGCTGCGGCGGTTCGGCTGGAACGACTGGGCCATCATCCTGACCTCCGCCGGCTTGCGCGGCGCCTATCACGCCTACCAGGGCATCGGTGCGATCGTCGGCAACTTCGTGATGGGTGTGGTCTTCGGCTGGTGCTACCGCCGGTGGGGTCGCGTCATGCCGCTCGTCATCGCGCACACGCTCCTCGACATCGTCGCGTTCGTGGGGTATCCCCTGGCCGCGGCCCTCTGGCCGGGCGTGTTCGCCCCGATCCCGACCCCGACCCCCACGCCCACGCCGACGCCGACGCCGACCCCCCCGGGCCGCCCCCCCCCCGGGGCCCCCCCCCGCCCCCGCCCCCCCCCCCCCCCGCCCCCT
>NZ_JBKFBD010000052.1:0-18038 GCF_053345975.1 Microbacterium sp. C23T
TCGCAACCCGGTGGGTTGCGACGGACCTCGATGTGTAGGGCGGGTGGGACTTGAACCCACGATCGTCGGGTTATGAGCCCGCTGCCTTGACCAGCTTGGCCACCGCCCCGTGCGCGCCAGGCGTGCGGAGACGAGCCTACCTGCCTGCCTTGCCCCCGGGCTCGTCTGCGCGGTCCTTGACGGGCGGCTCGGGCCACACCTTGGCGACGGCCTCGGTCACCTTGATGGATCCGGTGCGCGGGTGCGCAGCATCCGCCGCGCCTCCGTCGCTCCCCCGCTGGATCGGGAGCTCCTGGCTTTCGCTCAGCACCTGCGGATGATGGCGGGCGAGCTGGAACACGCCCCATACGGCGACCGCGCCGACCAGCGCGAACGAGATGTAGACCCAGAGCGGTGCGCCGGCCGCCTCTTGCAGCACCGTGAGGCCGATGAAGATCGCGACGATCGGGTCGATGACGGTGAGGCCGGCGACGACGAGGTCGGGCGGCCCGGAGGCGTACGCGTTCTGCACGAAGTAGGCGCCGACGATGGCGCCCGCGATGAGCGCGGCGAGGCACGTGAAGGTGAGCCAGTTGAAGTCCTGCGACTGGATGCGCACGATCACGACCTTGGCGAGCGTCGCGACGAAGCCGTAGATGACGCCGGCGGCGATGATGTAGAAGAGCGCGCCCATGCGCGACCGCAGCCAGATCCACAGACCCGCGAAGACGACGGTGACGATCCCGAGCATCACCAGGATCGTGATGAGCTGGCCGTTCGACACCGGCTTCTCCGTCGCGAACAGCGCCGCGATGGTGACGAAGATGAAGATGCCGCCCACGCAGGCGCCGATCGCGGTCAGCGAGCGTCTGGTCGGCTGGTGCCCGCTGATCTGGGCGTTCAGCAGCGTCGTGATCACGAGGGCGATCGCCCCCAGGGGCTGCACCACGATGAGCGGCGCGAACGCGAGCGCCGAGAGCTGGCACGCGATCGCGAGCCCCAGCATGACGGTCCCGATCACCCAGGACGGTCGCGAGAGGAGCTTCAGCAGGTGGTTCGCGCCCAGCCCGCCGCTCCCCTGCGAGCCGTAGAGACGCTCGACCTTCGTCACTCCGCGGTGCTGGTACTGCGCGCCGAACGACATGAAGATCGCGCCGAGCAGGGCCAGCGGGATGCCGATGAGGATTCCGGGATTCTGGAACGCGCCGACGAGCTGATCGCCTACGTCCTCGAGCTCAACCGCCGTCCACACCACACATCGACACTAGCCGCAGGCGCCGGTCGATAGGCTCAAGGCGTGGCTGTTCTCCCGATTCGCATCATGGGCGATCCCGTCCTGCACTCCCCCGCGTCCGCCGTCGAAGGGATCACGGACGAGATCCGCACCCTGGTCGCCGACATGTTCGAGACGATGGATGCCGCACCCGGAGTGGGCCTCGCGGCCCCGCAGGTCGGGGTGCCGCTGCGCATCTACACGTACAACTACGCCGACGACGACGGTGCGCCGTGGCGCGGTGTGATCATCAACCCCGAGCTCTGGATGCGGCCGCTCGAGCCGGGCGCGCCCGACCCCGACGAGGAGTCCGAGGGATGCCTCTCGTTCCCCGGCGAGCGGTTCCCGCTGCGCCGGTCGGACGAAGTGCTGGTGACCGGCACGGACCTCGAGGGCGACCCCGTCCGCATCCAGGTCGACGGCTGGCGGGCGCGCATCATGCAGCACGAGTTCGACCATCTCGACGGCATCCTCTACGTCGACCGCCTCGACGACGGCGACTGGAAGACCGTGCAGAAGCTCGCGCGCAAGCGCGGCTGGGGGCGTCCCGGAAGCGCGTGGACCCCGGGCGTCGACCACATCCAAGCCTGAGGCGCCGGGCCCGGGGCCTCGTCAGCCGCCGAGGCCCGCGACGAGGTTGATCACCGTCGCGAGGATCACCGCACCGAAGAGGTACGCCAGCAGCGTCTGCGCGATCACGGTGCGCCGGATCACGTTCTGCGACACGTTGGTGTCCGCGACCTGATACGTCATGCCGAGCCCCACCGAGAAGTAGGCGAAGTCGGTGTACATCGGGTCCTCGCGCTGATTGAAGGCGATGCCGCCGATCGGCTCCGTGTAGTACAGGTGCGCGTACCGGAGCATGTAGTCCAGCTGGATGAGGCCCCACGACGCGGCGACCGCCACCACGGCGATTCCCGCGAGCAGGAACGACGTCAGCTCGTCGGCGTGCCGCGCCTGGACGATCACGACGGCGACCGCAGCGAGGCTCGCGACGCTGCCGGTGAGCGAGATCAGGCGTGCGAGGCGGCGCCCCGGGTCCTCCGCGGTGGCATGCGCGCGCGTCTGCGCGGCATCCATCCTCCAGATGTTCGGGACGATGAGGAGCAGGGTCGTGAGCGACAGCGCCGCCCAGCCCGCGAGGAGGCCGGCCGCGAGGCCCAGGAACGGCGTGACCGCGAAACCGGCGACGACACCGACCGCGAGCGAGATCAGACCGCGGGTGAGGATCGCCGGGCGGGTGTGCGCCATCGTCGAATGATCGCACACGGCCCCACGGCTCGGGTCACGCCGCGGATGTGTCGTCGCGGCGGTTCTGGCGCTCGACCCATCGGCGCAGCTCCGCATCTGCTCCGGGAGGCGCCTGGGCGATGACGTTCATGCCCTGCCGCACCAGCGTCGTGCCGATGCGCATCGGGCCCCACACGCGAGCGGTGGAGAGTTCTCCGGTGTCGACGTCGCGCACCTGCACCTGCGTGGTGTCGGTGCGCTTGCGTGCACCCGGCTTGCCCGCGACATGCTGCACGACGAGCACCGGGAGGTCGTGCGCGGCAGCCGTGGCGATCACGGAGTCGAGATCGTGGGCGGCCCACTGCCGGCGGATGCCTCGCACGGACCAGAGGGCGACCAGGACGACGGCCAGCGTGGCGATGCCCGTGGGAACGAGCCAGAGGCTCGCCACGGCGGACAGCAGCGACCACAGCGCGATCCCCCGGACGGCGAGCAGGATCGCGATGATCGACGGCACGAGCGCGAGGAAGAGCCAGGGCGCGGGTGCCGAGACCGGGAACATCCACGGATCCCCGCCGAACAGCACCACGAGCCCGACCCACAGCACGGCGACGCCGAACACGACGAGCGCGATCAGAAGGGGGACGGAGCGATAGACGGGCGCCGGTGCAGGAACCCCGCCCTCGACGGCCAGACGCGGCGAAGGCTTCGCGCGAGCCGCCATGTGCACTCCTCGATGTGATCCCCGGAGACGAAGAAAGCCTCGGGGGTGGAGCCCCGAGGCTTTCGCTCCCCCACTTGGACTCGAACCAAGAACCTATCGGTTAACAGCCGATTGCTCTGCCAATTGAGCTATGGAGGAATGTTCCGCACTCTCGTGCGGGCAACCAGTCCATACTAGCAAAGCTCAGGACGTGCTCATGACCACGTGGGCCCGTTCACGAGTTGACGACGCGTCGATCGGCCTGTCCGTCGGGCGTCCACAGCAGATCCTCGGTGCCGTGCCCGAAGGCGACGGCGTGGCCCGCGCGCAGCACGAGGACGTCCGCGTCCAGCTCGCTCACGACCTCCGGCTCGTTGGTCACGACGAGGGCGGCCATGTCGAGCTCGCGTCGACGTCGGAGCACCGCCTCGCGTGCGGCCTTGCGCACCTCGACGTCCATGTTGGCGAAGGGCTCGTCGGCGATCAGCACGCGAGGCTGGAGCACGAGGGCCCGGGCGAGCGCCACGCGCTGGCGCATGCCCGCGCTCAGCTCGTACGGGTACTTGGGCGCCGCGCCGAGCGGCAGCATGAGCTCGTCGAGCAGTGACGCCACCCGCACCGCGAGTGCTCGCGCGCTGACGTGCCGGTCGCGACTGGTGATCGGCTCGCCGATCACCTCGGCGACCGTGAGGCGGGCCGGAAGATGTGCGCCCGCGGCCTGCGGGACGTAGCCGGCGTAGTACGTGAGGTAGCGGTGGGCGCGGCCGGGACGCCGCACCGCGACGCCTTCGACGATGCCGCGTCCGCCCACGACGGCGAGACCGGGCTCGTCGGCGCCGGCCAGCACCGCGGCGAGCGAGGACTTGCCGGAGCCCGTGGGGCCCATCAGTGCCAGGATGCCGCCGTGCGGCAGTCTGAACGACACGCCGTCGACGACGCGCTGCGCCGGACCGCCACGACCCGAACGGGCGATCGACAGATCCGAGCAGTCGATCGCGACATCCGCATCTCGCCGGTGAGCCATGTCCTCATCCTGCCCGCTGACCGGCGTCGACGCCAGCCGACGGGACCGGATCAGGAGGCCTCGTCAGCGAGGGCCTGACGCTGGGCGTCGAGCTCACGCAGGCGCAGCCGGATGGTGCGGCCCTCCTCCGAGTCCGCGGGCACGCGCTGGATCGCTCCGAGCAGCTCCGCCTTCTCGCGGTCGAACCCCCGCATCACCAGCCGGCGCGCGAGGTCGCTCGCCGAAGAGACCGCCTCGTCGTCGCTCAGCGCCGGGAAATCGGCGGCGAGCAGCTCGGCTGCGAGCGACCGGTAGGGCTCGCGCACGGTGGCGACGGCATCCACGGCCCAGCCGGGCCGCTGCATTCCGGTGGCGTCGCGCACGGCGATGCGCACGGCATCGAGGGCCGGGTGCCGGAACGGCAGGTCGAGGGCGCGCGCGACGAGCGACGGGTCCATGCGATGGCCGAACTGCAGCACGCCCATCACGGCGCCCCGCTCCAGCCCGACCTCCGGCGTTCGCGGCAGAGTCGCGAGCGTGACGCGTAGCGCGCCGTCGTCGACCGGCGGCTCCGCGGGCTCGGCCGCGCCGGGCGCGGCGTCGCGCCGGCCGCCCGCGCCGCTGCGGCCCGCACGCTCGACTTCCCGGCGGACGTCCTCGGTGTCCATGCCGAGCCGTCTCGCCAGCACCCGCACGTACTCCGGCTGCAGCAGCGGATCGCGCAGCTCCGCGACGACCGGTGCGGCGGTGCGAAGGGCGCCGACGCGCCCCTCGACGCTGCGCAGGTCGTAGCCCGAGATGCGCTGGTCGAGCACGAACTCGACCATCGGCACCTTCGTCTCGAGGAGCGCCCGCACGGCGCCGTCGCCGCGCGCGAGGCGCAGGTCGCACGGGTCGAGTCCTTCCGGACCCGTGGCGACGTAGGTCTGCGCGTTGAACCGCTTGGCGTCGGCGAAGGCGCGCAGCGCCGCCTTCTGTCCGGCGGCATCCGGGTCGAAGGTGAACACGACCTCGCCGGCCGTGGAGTCGTCGCCCATCACGCGCCGGAGCACCGTGATGTGGTCGGAGCCGAACGCCGTGCCGCACGTCGCGATCGCGGTCGTGATGCCCGCGAGGTGGCACGCCATCACGTCGGTGTAGCCCTCCACCACGACGACCTGGTGCTGGCGCGACACCTCGCGCTTGGCGAGGTCGAGCCCGTAGAGCACCTGCGCCTTCTTGTAGATCGTCGTCTCGGGCGTGTTGAGGTACTTCGGGCCGTTGTCGTCGTCGAAGAGCTTCCGCGCCCCGAATCCGATCACCTGACCGGTCACATCGCGGATGGGCCAGACCACGCGCCCGCGGAAGCGGTCGTACACGCCGCGCTGTCCCTGCGACACGAGGCCCGCGGACGAGAGCTCCTCGTCGGTGAAGCCCTGGGTGCGCAGCGCCTTGGTCATGCCCTCCCACCCCTTCGGGGCGAATCCGACGCCGAAGTGGGCGGCGGCGCCGGCGTCGAAGCCGCGCTGCCCGAGGAAGCGTCGGGCGATGTCGGCCTCGGGAGTCATGAGCTGAGCGCGGAAGAACTCCGCGGCCGCAGCGTTGGCCGCGTACAGGCGGGCGCGCCCCGTGTGCTCGGGGGCGGCACCGCCGTCCTCGTAGTGGAGGGCGTAGCCGATGCGGCCTGCCAGGCGTTCGACGGCCTCGGTGAACGTCACGTGGTCCATCGCACGCAGGAACGAGTACACGTCCCCGGACTCGCCGCAGCCGAAGCAGTGGTAGAAGCCGGCCTGGGGCCGCACGTTGAAGCTCGGACTGCGCTCGTCGTGGAACGGGCAGAGCCCCTTCATCGAACCCACGCCGGCGGACTTGAGCGCGACCCGCTCTCCGATGATGTCGGCGATGTTCGTGCGCGCCTTGACCTCGTCGACGTCCGCCTGGCGGATCCGCCCCGCCATCAGCGGGCCTCGGACGCGCGGAAGGCGCGGGAGGCGGTGTCCATGGGCCGCGCGCCCGGAGCCCATACGCCGACGGATGCTGCGTCCACGGGTCCGACGAGCGACCCGTGCCACGCGATCGCCAGCTGATCGGTGAGGCTGGCGACCTGGTCGACGACCACACGGCGGCGCGCAGCATCCGTGTCGGCCGCCCCGAAGTCCTCTGCGTGCAGCGCGTCGAGCGCGTCGGGGTGCTCCCACAGCGCCGTCGCGAGGCGCTTGAGGACGCGTCGCTGCTCCTTGTAGAGGTCCTTGCGCCCTTCGATCGACACGACCGCCGCGCCGATGATGCCCTTGAGCACCGCCATCTCGGCCTCGACGATGCGGGGCACGATGAGGTGGCCGCGGTACCGGGTGAGCACGGACGTCGCATACGACTCGCGTGTGGCGGTCGTCGCGGCGCGCGCGAAGCGGCCGATGAGGTCGGAGGTGAGGTTCTTGAGCCGCGCGAGCGCCGCACGCGTGCCGTCGAAGGAATCGATCCACTCCGGCATGCGGGTGAGTCGGAACAGCGCGTCCTCGAGCTCGTCTCGGGCGAAGTCGAAGCCGACCCAGGACTGGATCGCGGTGAGGAGCCACTCGTGCTCGCGCGGGTCGACCAGGCGCGCCGGGTCGAGGTAGCCGTTGACGACCGCGTCCTCGAAGTCGTGGACCGAGTAGGCGATGTCGTCGGAGAGGTCCATGACCTCGGCTTCGATGCAGCGGAGCCGGCCCGGTGCGCCCTCGCGCACCCAGCGGAACACCTCTTCGTCTTCGGGGTAGACGCCGAACTTGAGTCGTCCGCCGGGATCGGGCAGCGGGTGGTCGACCGTCCACGGGTACTTGCAGGCGGCGTCGAGGCTCGCCCGCGTGAGGTTGAGGCCGAAGCTGCGACCGTCGGCGTCGACCACCTTCGGCTCGAGCCGCGTGAGGATGCGCAGGGTCTGCGCGTTGCCCTCGAAGCCGCCGAAGTCCTCGGCCCACTCGTTCATGGCCCGTTCGCCGTTGTGGCCGAACGGAGGGTGCCCGAGATCGTGGCTGAGGCAGGCCGTGTCGACGACGTCCGCGGCGAGGTCGAGGGCCGTCGCCAGCTCGCGGCCGACCTGGGCGACCTCGAGCGAGTGGGTGAGGCGGTTCCGTGCGAAGTCCGCGGGGCTCGCAGGACTCAGCACCTGGGTCTTCGCGGCCAGACGGCGCAACGCAGCCGAGTGCAGCACACGCGCACGGTCGCGCGCGAAGTCGTCGCGCTGGGAGCGGTGGCGCTCGGCATGGAAGCGGGCGGCATCGGCGTCGTCATAGCCCACCGGGCGCTCGGACGCGCCGGCCAGGTCACCCGCCACTGTGGTCGAGTTCCGCTTCGGCGATGGCGGTGGTGGCCTCGGCGCTGAGCTCGCGCGACTCGAGCCAGCGGTCTGGCAGCGCGGGGCGCTTCGGGGTGCCGGCGCGCCCTCGCTGACCTTCGGCCGCCGCACCCGGGTACGGGGCGTCGGCATCGAGGGTGGCGAGCAGGTCGTCGATCTCGGCGAGGCTCGATGCGGTGGCGAGGCTCGCGCGGAGCTCGCCGCCCACCGGGTAGCCCTTGAAGTACCACGCGACGTGCTTTCGGATGTCGCGGCAGCCGCGGTCCTCGTCCTCGAAGAACTCGACGAGGAGCTCGGCGTGGCGGCGGAACGCGCGCGAGACGAAACCGAGGGTCGCGTCGACCGGCTCAGCCGGTGCGGCGCCCGGGCCGCCGAGCGCGCGGGCGAGATCGCCGAACAGCCACGGACGCCCGAGGCAGCCGCGACCGACGACGACGCCGTCGCACCCGGTCTCGTCCATCATGCGCACGGCGTCGTCGGCCGACCAGATGTCGCCGTTGCCGAGCACCGGGACGCTGGTGACGGTCTCTTTGAGCCGCGCGATCGCTGACCAGTCCGCCTGGCCGGAGTAGAACTCCGACGCGGTGCGGGCGTGCAGGGCGACGGCGGCCACGCCGGCGTCCTCGGCGATGCGTCCGGCGTCGAGGTAGGTGAGGTGGTCGGCGTCGATGCCTTTGCGCATCTTCACCGTGAGGGGGATGTCACCGGCGGCGCGGGCGGCGCGCGTCACGATGTCACGGAACAGGCCGAGCTTCCACGGGAGGGCCGCTCCCCCGCCCTTGCGGGTGACCTTGGGGACGGGGCACCCGAAGTTCAGGTCGATGTGATCGGCGCGATCCTCTTCGACGAGGAGGCGCACGGCGGCCTCGGTCGTCGCGGGATCGACGCCGTAGAGCTGGATCGAGCGAGGGGTCTCGGACTCGTGGTGCGTGATCAGGCGCATCGTCGTCGCATTGCGCTCGACGAGGGCGCGCGTCGTGATCATCTCGCTGACGTAGAGACCGGCCCCGTATTCGCGGCAGAGGCGCCGGAATGCGGTGTTGGTGATGCCCGCCATCGGCGCGAGCACCACGGGGGCGTCGAGTTCGATGGGCCCGATGCGCAGCGTCGGCGCAGGGGCGAGGGCAGTAGTCACGCGTTCCATTCTCTTACAGGAATCCGTCCCTTGGCTGAACGGCCGCACCCCTGTGCACAGGGCTTAGCCTGGGGGGATGACCGAGGCCACGATCACCGACCTGCGCGAGATCCCCTTCACGACCGCCGACGGCGGCACCGCGACCCTCTCCGAGTACGGCGACCAGGTGCTCCTCGTCGTCAACGTCGCGTCGAAATGCGGCCTGACTCCGCAGTACGAGCAGCTCGAGCAGCTGCAGCGGGCGTACGCCGACCGCGGCTTCACGGTGCTGGGCTTCCCCTGCAACCAGTTCATGGGGCAGGAGCCGGGGTCGATGGACGAGATCCTCGAGTACTGCTCGGTCACGTGGGGTGTGACGTTCCCCGTCTTCGACAAGGTCCGCGTCAACGGCCCCGGCGCCGCTCCGGTCTACAAGGCGCTGAAGAAGTCGCGCGATGCCGAGGGCAAGAAAGGCCCGATCGTCTGGAACTTCGAGAAGTTCGTCCTGACGCCGGAGGGCGGCATCCACCGCTTCCGTCCGAACGTCAAGCCCGACGACCCGGCGATCGTCGAGGTCATCGAGGCGAACCTGCCTCGCTGACCCCGCACACATCAGACGGGCCCGCCGCGACGAATCGCGGCGGGCCCGTTCTCGTTGAAGGGTTCAGACGTCGACGTCGGCGGGCTCGCGGTTCTCGGACCACACCTGCCGCACGATCTGCGCGAAGGCCTCAGCGGGCTGGGCACCCGAGACGCCGTACTTGCCGTCGATCACGAAGAAGGGCACCCCGTTGATGCCGTAGGCCGCGGCCTGCGCCTGGTCGGCGCGCACCGCGTCGAGGTAGCGGCCGCTCTCGAGGGCCTCGCGGGCGGCGTCGGCGTCGAGCCCGGCATCGGTGGCGAGGTCGACCAGCTCATCCTGTCGCCCGAGGTGGCGTCCTTCGGTGAAGTACGCGGCCATGAGGCGCTCGGCGAGCTCGTGCTGGCGGCCCTGCTCCTTCGCGAAGTGCAGGAGCTCATGGGCCTTCACGGTGTTGGTGTGCTTGAGAAGGTCGAACCGGTACTCGAGGCCCGCGTCGGCGGCGACGCCGGTCACACGCTCGAGCATCTGCTGCACCTGGGCGCGCGGCATGCCCTTGTGCTTCGCGAGGAAGTCGAGCTCGTCGCCCTCGAAATCGACGGGCGTATCGGGCGACAGCTCGAACGAGTGGTACGTCACCTCCACGGCGGGGGCGTCGTCGTCCGCGGATGCCGCGGCCAGTCCGTTCTCGAGGTTGCGCTTGCCGATGTAGCACCAGGGGCAGGCGATGTCGCTCCACACGTCGATCTTGATGGCGTCCGTCATGCTGAGGACAACCGCGCGCGTCCGCGCATCTATTCCGCCGAATGCGTCGGTCCGGTGCGGATGCTCAGGGAACGGGCGGGTCGGCGTCGGGCACGAACCGGAACCGCACCCGCACGTCGTCGTACGGCACCACCAGGGTCGAGGCATCCGGCGACCACGTGTCGGGCACGAGGTAGAGGCGCCCGCCGCCCTGCGCGAGCAGCCTCAGCCCGAAGTATCGGTACGCGAACGTCTGCGGCGCGGCTGCGGGATCTTCGACGGATGCCTCGTCCCCGAGCTGCTGGAAGGTGATGGCGTCGTTGCCCGGATAGAGCCGCTCGGGGGTGTCGAGCACGACGGCGGGGAGCGTCGTGAGGTCGGCGGCGAGGGAGCGGGCCTGCCCGAGGCCCCACCATTGCGCGATGGTCGCTGTCGACCAGAACGTGCCGGCGATCATCACGAGGACGAGGAGCACGACGACGCCGCGCCCGCCGCTCGAGCGGTCGAGGGCGCGCACGGTGGCCGAGGCGTAGGCCGCGAGCCCCGCGCCGATCGCGAGGAACAACGGGGTCAGGAGCTGGCCGTACGTCCATCCCGGCAGGAACGGCACGAGGAAGGCCAGGACGAGGCCCGCGAGAATGAAGCCGATCCCGGTCCAGGCGAGGATGGCGATCACTCGCCGTTGCGCGGGGCGCTCCTTTGTCAGCAGCCACTTCCGCAGGGCGCGATGGCCGAGGATCGCGGCGGCGGCGAGCAGGGTGAGGACCATGACCGGGATGAACAGCGCCCCGGGGCTGCGCATCACGAACTCCTGCGAGCTCAGCCCGATGATGTCGACGTCGACGCCGAAGTAGCGGAAGAACTCGCGCGTCGACACATAGCCGAAGTAGAAGAGCAGGGCGGTGACCAGGGTGAGCGGAGCCACGAAGGAGGAGAGGAAGCCCATCCACTTCTCGAAGCCGAGCCCGGGGTCGACCCGGAGCGGCTCATCGGCGGTCGATGCGGAGGACCCGGCGGGTGCGGAGGTGCCGCGACCTGCGGCATCCGCGGCTGTCGAGGCCGCAGGTTCGGGCGGGGACGCGGCGGGCGGGTGCGCTGCCATCAGCCGTCCACCTCTGTGGTGGGCGTGTCGGAGGGCTCCGGCTCCGGCTGCTGATCCGGGTCCTCGACCTGCTCCTGATCCTGCTCGGCGGACGGCTCCGGGTCGTTGACGACGATCGGGGGTCCGGGGTCGACCTCGCGCGCCGCGACCTCGTCGCAGATCTCGGCGGTCGGGCACTCGAGCGTGCCGCGGAAGGTGATGGCGGTGCCGTCCTGGAAGTCGCCGCCGGGGCGGAGGACGAGGCTGCAGAAGATGCCGGACTCGTTCGCCGCGACGAGCATGCCGAGGCAGGAGCGGTCGGCGCCGCGGGTTCCGCAGACCCCGCCGTCGACCCGCAGGCCGGGCCGATCGGTCACCGCGTTCTCGAACGTGAAGCTGACGCCGTCCGGCACCGTGTCGCCGCCCCAGAACACCGCGATGGTCTTGCACCAGACCCCCGGCTCGAGGACCTCGGCGGTGCCCTGATCGCCGTATGCGGGTCCGCCGTACTGGGCGACGGGGCCGGTGCGGACGCGATCCTGAGTGGGATCCTCTCCGCCGTCGGAATCCGCCTGCCCGTGGTCCTCGCCGCCGGTGTCGGTCTCCCCTTCGGCAGTGACCTCGTCGGTGGGCTCCGCGGACGCGGAAGGGCTCGCCGACGTGGTGGGTCCCGCGTCCTCGGTGGTCACCGGCGTCCCGCATCCCGTCAGGGCGAAGGCCGCGACGAGGCTCAGGATCGCGGCGAGGCCCACCCGAGGCCCTGACAGCGCCATGACGCGCCTCCTGACCGGCCGCATGCGCGGCTCACGTCAATGATGAGGGCGCGAGGGCTCGCTGGATACCCCGTCGGACGCAGGCGTGAGATCAGGATGTGGCGGCGTCGGGGGCGTCCACGGCGCCGCCGAATCGGCGATCGCGGCCGAGGTAGGCGTCGATGCCGTGCCACAGGTCCTCTCGCGTGAAGTCGGGCCACAGCGTGTCGAGGAACACGAACTCCGCGTACGCCGACTCCCACAGCAGGAAGTTCGACGTGCGCTGCTCGCCGCTCGACCGCAGGAACAGGTCGACATCCGGCATGTCCGGGCGGTAGAGGCGTCGCTGGATCAGCTTCTCCGACACCGCCGAGGGCTTCAGCCGGCCCGCCGCGACGTCGTCGGCGATCGAGCGCATCGCATCGACGAGCTCGATGCGGCCGCCGTAGTTCACGCACATCGTGAGGGTCAGCACGTCGTTGCCGGTCGTCAGCTGCTCCGCGAACTGCAGCTCCTTGATGACGCTCCCCCAGAGGCGCGGCTTGCGGCCGGCCCACTGGATGCGCACGCCCCACTCGTTGAGCTGATCGCGCCGACGGTGGAGCACGTCGCGGTTGTAGCCCATGAGGAAGCGCACCTCGTCGGGCGAGCGCGACCAGTTCTCGGTCGAGAACGCGTAGACCGACAGATGCTTCACGCCCGCCTGGATCGCGCCGGCCACGACGTCCAGCAGTGCGGCCTCGCCCGCCTTGTGCCCCTCGATGCGGGTGAGACCCCGGCGATTGGCCCAGCGGCCGTTGCCGTCCATCACGATGGCCACATGGTTCGGCACGGCACCGCGGGGGTACTCCGGCGGGTAGACGCCGGTCCAGTCGAGCGGGCGGTACGGCACCGCGTCGCGGTGCGTGTAGGGCTTCGGGGTCACCTGGTGCCTTCCTGCGGGGCTGCCGAGACATGGGAGAGCGAACGGATGCCGCGTTCGAGGTGCCACTGCGCGTAGGCCGCGATGAGACCCGAGGCGGCGGCGGTCGACCCCGGGGACGCGGCATCCACCACGTCCCATTCCCCCGCCATCAGCGACTGCAGGAGCGACACCGTGGCGGCGTCGACGCGGGCGGCGCCGGTGGGAGCGCAGTCGCGGCAGACGATGCCGCCCTGCTGGGCGACGAACGTGTCATGGGGGCCGCGGCGTCCGCAGAGCGCGCACTCGCCGAGGCCGGGCGCCCAGCCCGACAGCGCCATCGCACGGAGCAGATACGAGTCCAGGACGCTCCGCGAGGCATGCTCGCCGCGTGAGAGGGCGCGAAGTCCTCCGACGAGGAGCAGGTACTGCTGGGGCGTCGCCTCTGCCTCGTTGAGGCGATCGGCCGCCTCGACCATGGCGTGAGCGGAGGTGTACCGGTCGTAGTGGGCGACGATCTCGGCGCCGTAGGAGCCGAGCGATTCGGCCTGCTGGACGATGTCGAGCGAGCGCCCCTGGTACAGCTGCACATCGGCGACCATGAAGGGCTCGAGGCGTGCGCCGAACCGCGACGACGTGCGCCGCACCCCCTTGGCGACGGCGCGCAGCTTGCCGTGGCGGCGGCTCAGCATCGTCACGATCCTGTCCGCTTCCCCCAGCTTGTGGGTGCGCAGGACCACGACTTCATCGCGGTAGGTGGGCACGGGTCAATTATCCCTGCGCACCCGTCGGATCGGGCGGCACGGAGCCGAGGGTGGCGCGGGTCGCGCGTCGGCCATGCCGCTAGGCTCCGCAATGTGATGCTGCCGCGTGCCGCCGCCGTCCTGGGCCTGGTCGTGCTGCTCTCCGGGTGCACCGCCGCGGAGACGCCCGGTCCGACGCCGACCGAAGACACCCGTCTGGCGGAATGCGACGCGGCGGCCGCCGCCGTCTCCGACGCGGTGGCAGACGTCGTGGCCGGCTACGAAGGGCCGCTCGGCCCCGACGGTTCGATGACGGCCTCGCCGGAGCCGCTGCCGAGCGCAACCCCCGACACCGACGGGTCCGGCGACCCGCTCTCCGCCGCGGTCGCCGCGGCGCGCGAGACACGCGAACGCCTCGGCTGCGACGCCGACCGGTTCGAGGACGAGCTGCAGACAGGGCTTGACGAGGTGCGTCCTGAAGGCGCGATCGCGACCGCCGTCTGGCGCCGGGTCTCGGCGACGCTGCTCGGGCGGATCCCCGCCGACACGACGGAGCGCACGCTGGAGGCGGGCGAGGATCTCGCCGAGGTCGTCGCGCAGATCCCGGAGGGCGGAACCCTCGTACTGCCGGCCGGGACGGTCGAGGCGGACGACACCATCGTCCTCCTCGACGGCGTGACGCTGCGCGGCGCCGGCCGGGACGCCACCGTCCTGCGCTCCTCGGCATCCGACGCCGCCGTCCTGATCGCCGCGACCGGTCTGGTGAAGGTCGTCGACATGACGGTCGAGGTCGCCGGTCCCGATCCCGCATCGGCCGTCGTCGCCGGACCGTGGGCGTCGCTCGTGCTGAGCGGCGCGCGGGTGGCGGGCGCCACCATCGCGGACGGCATCGGCGGTGCCGGCGTGTACCTGTCCGCCGGCGCCGAGGTCGTCACCGGCGAGCAGACCACGCTCGAGGTCACCGACACCCTGTTCGAGCGGAATGCGTGGGCGGGCCTCGCGGTGACCGGCCGTCACCGCGTGAGCATCGAAGCCTCCCGATTCTCCGGCAACGGCGAGGTGGGCCTGCTGTTCATGGACGCGACCAGCGGCTCGGTGCGCTCGAGCACGTTCGCCGACAACACGGTCGGGGTCGCGATCGCCGGCACCGCCTCGCCGACGCTGTTGTCGAGCACCGCGAGCGGCGGCTCCGTGGCGCTCCAGACGGACGATTCGGCGGCTCCCACGGTGGACGGGATGGACATCGGCGGCGCGACCACCGCGGCGGTCATCCTCGGCGGCGAGTCGGGTGGATGGATCGGGGGCGTGGCGTGCCACGACGTGCCGTTCGGCATCGTGGTCTCCAGCGGGGCCGCGCCGACGATGGTCTCGAACTCCTGCGCTCTGAGCCGGGGCGGCTCCTGAGAGCGAGCGCTCTCGCGACACGCCGTGGATGACTTCGCGACACGCCGAAGAGATTTCGCGACACGCCGCAGAAGTCCAGATGTTTGAGGAAATCTGCTTGTAACCGATCCGGCGTCGGTGCCATACTCGGCCACGTCGACCCCGCCTTCGGGTGGTGGGGTCAGGCGTGGGGGAATCATGCCGTCGGGGGCAGCTGAATCGGGTGCGCGCAAGAGCGCTGCTCGTCGGCGCGCGCACGGTGCCGGCTCCGCCGCCGTCGCCGCCCTCGTGAGCGTCGCCCTCGTCGTCGCCGGCGTCGTGCCGGCGCATGCCGCCACCCCGGAACCGACCGCGGTCGAGCGAACGCCGGCGGCGTCGGCAGCTCCCGCGACGACTCCTGGTGAGACCCCGCCCGAGATCGTCCACCTCCGCGACGCCGAAGTCGTCGTCGTCCAGGTGCTTCCCCGCGACGAGGCCCGTGCCGCGCTCGATTCCGTCTTCGCGGCCCAGGAGGAACGGCGCACGGAGGCGGCTCGTCGCGAGCGCGTGGTGCGTGCGGAGCAGAGCGCGTACGTCACGGAGCTGGCCGTGGCCCAGCAGGCCGCGCAGGCCCAGGCGGAAGCGGATGCGAAGCTGCAGGAGGCGCTCGCGGCGCTCGCCAAGGCGCTCTCCACGAGCCAGTGCACCACCGTCGGCGGGACCAACGGGCAGCCCGCTTCGATCTCGTGCCCGATGGAGAACGGCGATGCGACGATCTCGGGCGACGACGGCGCGGGAGTGACGACGCCCTCGCCCTCGCCCACGCCGACGCCGACTCCGACCCCGCCGCCTGCGGCCGAGGACGACGACGCCGCGCAGCCCATGAGCGCGTCCAGCACGCCCGGCGATCCCGTCGGCCCCGACCAGTTCCTCGGCGCGGGCGCGCTCGCGGGCGCCCTCGCGCAGGTCCTGGGTGAATGGGCCGGCGCGGGAGCGGACGTCTCGGGCATCAGCGCGTCCGTCGCCTCGCTGCCGGACGCACGCCTCGGCGAGGCATCCGGTCGCGCGATCGTGATCGACGACGACGCCGCCGGGTGGGGCTGGTCGCGCATGGACCTCCTCACGGTCGTGCGACACGAGGTCGGTCACGCCCTCGGCGCCGGTCACGGCGGCGGGCTCATGGCCGAGACGCTGTCGCCCGGTGAGAGCCGCGGGGTGGATGCGTCGATCCTCCCCGCGCCCGAGCCCCCCGCACCGGCTGAGCCGGCGCCGGCGGAGCCTGCCCCGGCGGATCCCGCCCCTGCGGAGGTGCCCGCTCCGGCGGAGGTGCCCGCTCCGGTGGTCGAGCCGACTGCCGAGACGCCGGCCGCGCCCGCCACCGTGGAGCAGCCCGCCGATGCGACGACGCCGGAAGCCGCGGCGGCGCCCACGTCGGCTCCCCTCGCCTGGAACGTGGCCGACGGCACCGCGACCCTCGCCCTGACCGCGGCCGAGGCCGCGGCCGGCGGCATCGCCCTCGTCGGAGGGCGCATCGTCTTCACCTCCGGCTCCGGCGCGACCGTCGCCGTCGAGGCGCAGGGGCTGACCCACGTCATCGTGCGCGGCGTCGACGGCGCCGCATCGTTCACCGTCGACCTCACCGGCATCGCCGGACTCGCACTCGCGATCGACGGGGCGCTCGACGCGCTGCTCGTGAAGGGCCTCCCGGCTGCCGTCGTGCTGTCGGGCACGCCCGCCCGGCTGCGGCTGGGGGCCGTGGTCGCGAGCCTGACCTTCCTCGCCCCGCGTGTGGCGGCGCTGATCACCGGCCAGAGCGCCGTGGCGGTCGAGGGCACGGTCGTCCTTCCGGGGGCCGACCTCACGATCCAGGCGCGATCGATCACGGTGCGCTCCGGCGCGTCCGTCGACACCACAGGCACCGACCGCGACGGGGCGATCTCATTCGTCGCGAGCGACGCGAGCACGCACGGCGAGGATGCCGCGGCCTCCGTCACCGTCACGGGTGCGCGGCTCTCCGGCGGGGAGGTGACTCTGCGCGCCGACTCGACGGATGCGACGGGCCCGTGGTCGTCGTCGTCCGCCGGAGTCGCGGTGGTGGACTCCGCCATCTCGGCGACCGGCGACGTGCTGCTCAGCAGCTCCTCGACCACGGCCTCCTCCGCGAACGGCCTCGCCGCCCTGGTGAAGAACCAGTCGTCGGCCGTGACGCGCGTCGGCGGCAGCACCACGATCACCACTCCCGGCAGCGTCCGCATCGAAGCGCGCAACGCGGCGTCCGCGAGCGCGATCGCCGCAGGCGGCGCCGGACTCGGACTCGCCGAGGCGGACCTCGTGCGCGTCACGCACGCCGTCGTCGAAGGCGATCAGTCGATCACCGCGGCGCGGCTCCTCCTGCTCGCGACCGCCGCGGGATCCCTGCGCGTCGTCGCGGCGGGCACGGGCGGCTCGGCCCCGGCGCAGTCCGAGCTCAGCGAGGCGGCGCTCGCGGCGAACCCGCACGCGGGAGCGGTCGCCGTCGGCCGCGCGTTCCTCGAGACCATCGCGCGCTTCGCCCCGTCGGCGAAGGTCGATCTCGACGACACGAAGGCGACGGTCCAGGCGGACTCGTCCATCGACGCGACGGCGGAGGCAGCCGACGGCATCACGGCTCTCGTCGTGCGCGAGGTGTCGGGCGCCGCAGTGGGCGAAGGAGCCGCGCTGAGCGGCGTCTCAGATCTCACCCTCCGCGCCACCGCGCGCCACGCCGTCGCCGCAGACGGCGGCGCGGGCTGGGCGCTCGTCTCGTCGACGGCGCTCACCTCGGCCTCGATCGACGGCGGCTCGCCGCTCGCGGTCGCCGGGGACCTCTCGCTCCGCGCCGAGCAGACGGCGACCGTCCGCGCCGCCGGCGCGGGTGCCGCACTCGCCCTGGGCGTCCACGACGCCGCAGTGCGGCTGGCGCGCGGCGCCGATGTCGCGGGTGCGGTGGAGCTCGCGGCAGTCGGGCAGTCGGACGCCACGGCTCTCGCCACGAAAGGCCGTGCGGTCGCCCCATCGGCCGCGGTGTCGGTGCTCGCGGGCCTCGGCGGGGCGACGACGTCGATGCCCGCGCTCGCGCCGACCGCCGTTCCGCTCCGGGCTGTCGGCGGCGTCGCGATCGCCGCGACGGTCACCACCTCGCTCGGCTCGCTGGGTGCCGCTTCGGCACCGCTGCGCTCCGCTCACGGCGTCAGCCTCGCCGCCGTGGGCGGCGGGGCCGCGCCCGCCCGGGGGGGCGG
>NZ_JBKFBD010000053.1:0-17696 GCF_053345975.1 Microbacterium sp. C23T
AATCAGACACCGAACGACGCAACGCGCTACCCGACTGGCTGCACTTCTACAATCACCACAGGCAACACTCCGCCATCGGAGCCGCACCCATCAGCAGACTCAACAACCTGCCTGGACATCACATCTAGATGTCGGCGAAGTCGTTCCCCGGGCTCTGCAGCTGCGAGACGACGTCTCCGTCGAGGACGAGGACGATGTACTCGCGGCCTGCCGCTCCGGGCCGACTCAGCGACTGCGTCCCCTCCGCCTCGCGCTCGTCGATGCCGAGGTAGTCCGCTTCGCCGTCGCCGTCCTCATCCCAGGAATCCCATCCTCCTGCCGCGACCACGGTCTCCCGGGTGTCGCCGACGGCCACGCCGCCGAGGGCCCGGACGGGAACTCCGCCGACGGTAGGCGCGAGTACGGCGATGCTGGCCGGGCCGTCCTTCATCACGCTGACGGTCACCTCGGTCCATCGGTAGGTCGTTCCCCAGACATCGCCGTTCCCCCACGGGTCTTCGAAGTCCTCGCCGTGACGCGGCTCACCGGTCAGCTCCTCGATGACGGTCAGGAGGGACTCGGGATCATCGAACGCGAGGCTCTTCGCCGCCGCGCTATCCGTGTACTCGATTCCATCCAGCCCCACAGTGAGCATCGAGGCGGGTGTCGGAGTAGCGGTTGCCGTCGGGGTCTCGATCGGCGATGCTGCGGGGGCGCTGGTGCCGGCCGCGGTCGTCGGCTCCTCCGATGCGCAACCGGTGAGCAGGAGGCCAGCGGCAACCAGGAGGACAGAGAGTCGTCTGAGCACAGATCGACCGTACTCGCTCCCTGAAAGGCGGTGCGTCGCCTCGGCGCGATGGTGTGGAGAGCGAAGCTCGCCCGTCGGGGGCGACCCCGCGCAGTCGTTGACGGCGCCCTGGAGCGTCGAAGCGGCGTCATCGTCGACGCCGACGCGCTCGCGTTGGACCTCACCGGGGTCGCACAGTCGCCGCCTGGCGTCGACCTGCGGCTGCGCCGACACGGGAAGTCGATTCGTCGTCACGCGGAGAGCCGGCTGGTTGACTGGGCGGATGCCACTCGCGTCTGACGCCCGGGTCGCCGTGTGCGGACCCGCGTCGTGGAACCACCTCATCCTCCTCGACCGCCTCCCCGAACCGGTTCCGCACATGCAGTTCGCGCTCGGCGACCTGCACACGCTCGGCGGGACGTCGGCCGGCAAGGCGCTGCACCTCGCCGATCGCGGCGTCGACGTCACGCTCCACGCGCTGCTGGGCACCGACGACGACGGCCGGCGCGTCTCTGCCGCGCTCGACGCGGCGGGCGTGCGGGTCTCGGCCTATCCTTCGGAGCGCACCGAGCGGCACGCGAACCTGATGACCGCGGCGGGGGAGCGCGTGAGCCTCTACCTCGCGACGCCGTCGGCCGCATCCGACGAGGAGGTCGGCCGAATCGAGGCCGCCCTCGCCGCCGCGGACATCGCGGTGGTCGATCTCAGCGGGGTCGGCGCGACGATCGTGGAGCACCGTCTCGCCGGCGCCGCGGGCGCCCCGATCTGGACCGACCTCCACGACTACGACGGGGATGCGGAGTTCCACGAACCGTTCCTCCGCGCCGCCGACGTCGTCTTCATGAACGACGACGCGACCGACGATCCGTGGGCGCTGATGCAGAGCTGTCTCGAGCGTGGACCGCGGCTCGCCGTCTGCACGCTCGGCGCGCGCGGCGCCATCGCCCTCGCCGCCTCAGGTGGGCGCGCGACCGTCGATGCCGCGCCGGTGAATGTCGTCGACACGAACGGTGCGGGCGACGCGTTCTTCGCCGGGTTCCTCGCCGCGTCGCTCTCGGGTGCGGACCTGGACGGATGCCTCGCCGCCGGCGCTCGTCAGGCGGTCGTGGCGCTCTCGTCCGAGCACCTGCACCCGGCGGTCGTCGGCGCCGGAGAGGTCACCAGCGGGCTTCGGTGACGTGGGCGGGACTCGCCGCCGCGTCGTAGACCCGCACCCACGCCGGTCGCACGACGACGACGGCGAAGTCAGGGTCCAGCGCGCGAGATCCGGGGAACTGCGCGTTGTAGGCGCTGCCGTACTCCTCACGAAGAGTGCCGTGAACGATCGTCCCGAAGCCGTCGATCTGCGCCGACACCGCGCCGTCCGTCCCGACGACGACGGCGATGCGATGGTCGTGGCGCAGGTTCTCAGCCTTTCGCGACCCGACGAGCGTGTCGAACACGAGGGTGCCGTCGTCGAGTGCGGCGATTCCGACGAGCGCCGCCTCGGGTGCCCCCGACGGCGACACGGTCGCGACGACGCCCTGCGCTTCGGCACGCACGAAGGCCACGAATGCCTGTACGTCACTGGGATCGAACGCCATCCGCTCACAGTACGGCAGGGAGTCCCCGCCGGGCATCGACTCGCAGAACAGCGGATGCCGCGCCGGGATCGCCGCTCAGAAGCTCGTGTTGAGGGCGAGGATCGCGCGTTTCTCCGCGTCGGTGAGATCTGACAGGGCGAGCACCTCCTGCAGCACCGGTGATTTGAGGGCGAGGTAGGTCGCGATGTCCATTCCCGGATCGCGTGCGAGCTCGGTCTTGACCGCACCGTACCGATCGCGGAGATCGTCGCGATGCCGGAGGATGCCCCGCACCGCGAGGTGGTTCCGCAGGTGCAGCGTCCCCTCGACGCACACATAGACGTTCCTGCGCGGGTCGTCGTCGGGTGCAGCCATCGACTCCCGATCGATGACTCCGAGGTCGCCGCGGTGGGCGTACCCCGCGGCCACGAGCGCTGCGATCGCCGCCGTGACCTGTGCGCGGTCGACGACGACATCGATGTCGATGACGGGCTTCGCCGCCAACCCCGGCACAGACGTCGACCCGACGTGCTCGATCGCGAGCACCGGGACGCCCTCCAGCGCCCGCCGAAGCTCCGTTGCCACGCGCTCGAACTGCTCCGGCCACTCGTCGGAATAGGGAATGACCATGACCGCCATGCCCCCCAGCCTCCCACTCCGCCTCGCCGGCGGCGCGCGCGCCCGGCACCCTATGTCCCACGCCACGCGCCCGCCTCCCGCGCCCGCACACCCCTTGCCACGCGTCCGCTCGCGACGCCCATCCGCTCGTCATGCCGCCTCGAATCGTCGAGGCGACTTCGACCTCAGCTCGACGGGCTCGCCGATCTCACCCGTGACCGGGTCGGGCGGAGGGTGCAGCCAGTACGTGTCGGCATCGGTGATCGGATCTCGTGTGCGCGTGATGCGCCATCGCTGGTTGTGAAGCCGCAGGTGGCAGTTGCGGCAGAGGGCGATCCCGTCGTCGACATCGGTGCGGCCGTGATCCTCCCACCAGTGATCGATGTGGTGGTACTCGCATTGCGAGATCGGGGCGCCGCAGGACGGCCACATACAGCCGCCGTCACGGGCGGCGATCGCGATGCGCTGCTTTCGCGTGAACAGGCGAAGCTCGCGCCCGACGTCGAGTGGGCGGCCGTCTGGCCCCCACATCACCGGGATGGCCCCGGAGTCGCACAGACGTGCCTCGATGACCCCGCCGGGTAGCGCTTGTCCGCCGTCTTCGATGTGGCCCACCCCCGTGACCTGCATCTCGCCACGCTGATCGCCCCCGGCTACCGCTGAGGCTTCCACCACGATGCGCACACCTGGCTGGCGGTCGCCGAAGGCCTGCTGAGGATCGGCGTTCGCGCCCGTGCGCATCACGGCCATGATCGTGTCGTACTGCAGCTGCTCGTTCGACCGCTCGTCGGCCTCAGCGGCGCGCGTCTTCTCCCCGGCGTCCGCACCGACGAAGCGTGGTCCGCGACGGGGTCGCAGCGCGGCCTGCAGAAGCGCGTCCACCCACGCGCCCGCCTCGTCGTCGAACAGGATGTGCGCGTGACGCTGGCCGTCCTGGTCGGTCCAGGTACGGAAGGACCGTGCGGCGAAGCGCTCTTCGAACCGCAGCGTCACCCCGACCGGATCGAGTCGGTCTCGGGCGATGCGCGCCTGGTTGCGGAGATCTTCCACGCAGAGTCCGTTCGCTTCGTCGAGCAGCACATGCACGGCGCGAGCCCAGGCCTGCGGGAGGAAGTCGGGCGCCAGCTCTGGGTAGCGCTCGACAGGCGGCTCGCCGAGTCCTGCACGGATCGCCTGGAACTGCGACTGCGTCACGCGTCCGGACCCGAGTGCGCCCCGTAGCATGCCGAGCCACTCGTCGACCGCCGGCGTCGGGGGAGCGGCCGCGCCGTCCACCCCGCCCACCGGCACCACGCCGGCCACTGGCTCCGCCGGCGTCGGAGCAAGCTCCCTGCCCGCATCGACGGCTCTGGTCACGTCTGCACGCCCGAGCCCGGTGATGTGCTGGACGAGCGCCGTTCCGGTGCGCAGGCCTTTCCGTTGAGCCAGCCCGCCGTACCCGAGCTCTCGGGACGAGCGCCGCGACACCTCTGCCGAGGCGCCGGCGACGATCAGCTCGAGCGCCTTCCGCGCCTCGGTCGCGTCGGTGAGCAGTTCCAGGAGTTCGTCGTCGGCCATCTTCGCCACCTCGGCTGCGCCGTCGCCGAGCCGCGAGGCCACGCGGGCGGCAGCATCCGTCAACCGCGTCGCGGGGGAGGAAGAGGCCGGAAAGCTCATAGAACAAAGATACGAATAACCGCCGACATTGATCACCAGGACCGGTGACCGTCCCCACGTCATTCGTGATCGGCGCACGCACCGTGTACGTCGCCCACGGCGGAGGCCGGGTCTACGCTCGCCCTCATGCCAAGCGCGTCGCATTTCGAAGAGGGGGCCGACGAATACGACTCGGCGCGCCCGCCGTATCCGCCGGCGTTGTGGGATCGGCTGCGCATGCTCGGTCTGCTGGAGTCCGGGAAGTCGGCTCTCGACCTGGGCGCGGGGAGCGGGCAGGCGACGGGCCGGCTTCTGGCGGCCGGGATGAGGGTCACCGCGATCGAGCCCGGCCAGCGCCTCGCGACCCTGCTCGAGGATGCCCATCCCGCGGCAAGGGTGATCGTCTCCCGGGCCGAGGATGTCGAGCTCCCCGCAGGCAGCTTCGATCTCGCCGTGGCCGCGACGTCCGTCCATTGGCTCGATCTCGACATCATGCTTCCGAAGATATCTACGATTCTCACGCCAGATGGGCGCTTCGCGGTCTGGCGCAACGTGTTCGGAGACGCGGATGCTGCGCAGACGCCGTTCCGCTCACGCGTCGCCGAGATCGTTGCCGCGCGCCGCGCGCCCGAGCGGCCGGGGCCGCCTGCCGAGGACCTCGCCGCGATGGCCGACGCGCTGACGGCATCGGGCCTGTTCGTCGTTGAGGACGTCTCGACCTACCGATGGACTGTCGAGCTCGACGCCGCGGCGATCAGGCGCCTCTTCCGCACCTTCAGTGATTGGTCGCCGGCGGAGGTGGAGCAGGCAGTCGCGGCGGTGAGGGACCTCGGAGGCTCGGTCATCGAGCACTACTCGTCGTGGCTGCTGGTGCTCGCCCCGACGCGGCAGGGGACGTGATCGAATCGAGACGGATGCCTCGGACACAGGCGTCCGTGGATATCCGGGGTGATCGCGCCTGCGGTCGCCCCGACTCGGCGGCTCTGATCGAGTCGCCAACGGATGCCGGCTACCGCAGCGTGGCGGCCGGCTCCGGTCGGTGCACACCGCGCGGGCGATAGCCGAGCGCGTTGGACACCCCCGCGAGATCCGCGAGATACCAGAGGATCGCGAGCCACATCTCCGTGCCCTGGAGACCCGGCTCGGTCTCGGTGAGTCCGCGCGTCGCCGGGCTCGGCTCGCGGAACGAGAACCCGGCGCCGGGCACCCACGTCGCCAGCGCGTCGGAGAGCAGACGCACGGCCAGCTCTCGCACCTCGTCGTCGCGGTAGCCGCTCCCGCGTGCGAGCCACAGCGGGTGCGCGACGTCGAGCACGTTGCACGCGTTGCGCGCGCCGGCTGCGAACCAGCGCGGATCACGCGCATGGCGCAGCACGGTGTCGATCACGCGATCGGGGTGGGGGAGCGGCACGCCGAACTGCGCGAACGTGCCGCGCGACGCCCGGTAGAAGCCATTCACGACGGGGAGAAGTCCGCGGTCGGGCGTTGTCGAACCCCACATGCCGGTTTGCGGGTCGGCGTGGAGCAGCAGCCAGCCGAACAGCGCCTCCTCCACACCTGCCGGAATCGGATGCCCGGCACGCTTCGTCCACAGAATTGCGGTGCCGAAGCCGTCGATGTGGTGTCCGGCGCCCCACGCGTCGGTGGCCCACGGCAGACTCTCGCAGAACTCGACGACCCGTTCGGGAGTCGCCGCCGTCACCCAGGTGAGAGGAGCCGGAAATTCCGACCCCAGCAGATCCAGCGCGTACCCCGTGCTCAGCACGTGGTACGCGACATCCTCGTGGGAGAACCCGAGGCCCTCCCGCTGGCGCCCGTCCGCATCGAGAGGAGCGACCGCGCCGGTCGCGGCGTCCTGCCATCCCTGTAGGCGACGAATCTGCGCGTCCACCGACGCCTGCGGCGGCGCGGCGCCGAGCAGCAGGTCGGCGATCTCGATCGCGTCCGCCTGGGCGCGGACGGTCGGGGCGGCGCCGGGTCGGTCCGCGAAGAGTCCGAGGTCGTCGCTCCACGCGCGTTGCAGGACGACGGATGCCTCGTCCCTCGCGCGCGCCGCCAGCTCGGCGACGCGTTCGGCCAGGCCTGCGGCGTCGTCGGTCGCGGTCGCGGTCGCGGTCGTGGTCGCGATCGAGGTGGCGGTGACGACGTTGTTAGACGTCGCAGTCGGGGCGCCGGGTGCGTTGGTGCTGGTGTTGGCGTTGGCGTTGGCCGGCATGTGAGCGGGGCCCGCGTCGTACGCCGTCGCGCGCGGCGACTCGTGCGTGTGCGGGTGACCTTGCGCGGGGTCCGCTGCGGCCCACCCCTCTGGCGCAGACGGGAGCTCGGATGAGACCCCAGCCTCCGATGCGGCCGTGGCCAGCGCGGCGAGCACCGCTGGTGGCGTCTCCACGGGCTCGCGTGGTTCGGGCGAGTCGGGGCGATCCTCGGTGCCCCGGGCAGCAGCATCCGCCGCCGCATCGGGGTGGATGCCGGTGTCGTCGGGCTCGACGCGCCAGCGGATGAACCGCGCGGGGTTCCCGCCGACGACGGCGCCTGCCGGAACGTCCTTGGTGACGACCGCGCTGGCGGCGAGCACGGAGTGCGACCCGACGCTGACGCCGTCGAGGATCACGACGTGCGAGCCGATCCACACGTCATCGCCGATCTCGATGCCTTTGGAGGTCAAGGGCTGCCGGAAGACGGGCGTGCCGGACTCCATCGAGTGGTTGAAGCCGAGGATCGAGGTGTGCGCGCCGATGCGGACGCCGTCGCCCATCGTGACCCGTCCGCGGATCACCGTGTACGGGTTGATGCTGCAGTCGGCGCCGGCCCGGAGGTCGCCGGTGAGGTAGGCGCCCGCCGCGACGTACGTGCGGTCGCCGAGGCGCAGCGAGTCGTTGTCGATCGAGGCCAGCTCGGAGAGGAAGCACTGCTCGCCGAGCTCGTGGTCGGGACGGCCCGCGACGACGGTCTGCTGGAGGAGCAGCTGCGCTTCGCGCTCGGACGGCGTCGCCTCGCTCCAGAAATCCCAGGGCGAGTACTCGTGGGCGGCGATCGCGGGAGACATGGAGGGGCTGACGGGAATCGAACCCGCGCTGTCTGCTTGGGAAGCAGAAGTTCTGCCATTGAACTACAGCCCCGGACGCCGGCATCCCGGCGCTCGCGCGCCTGTTACAGCGCCCGGCCAGCATAACAGCACGGTCCGGATAGGCTGGCTCCGTGCTGCTGAGTGACCGCGACATCCGGCTCGAGATCGACGCGGGGCGCCTCGCGCTCGACCCGTGGGACCCGGCGATGGTGCAGCCGTCGAGCGTCGACGTGCGGCTCGACCGGTACTTCCGGCTGTTCGACAACCACAAGTACCCGTTCATCGATCCCGCCGAGGACCAGCCCGAGCTGACGCGCCTCATCGAGGTCGACCCCGAAGAGCCGTTCATCCTCCACCCGGGCGAGTTCGCGCTCGGCTCGACGTTCGAGCAGATCACGCTTCCCGACGACATCGCGGCCCGCCTCGAGGGCAAGTCGTCGCTCGGCCGCCTGGGGCTGTTGACCCACTCGACCGCGGGCTTCATCGACCCCGGCTTCTCGGGCCACGTCACGCTCGAGCTCTCGAACGTCGCGACGCTGCCGATCAAGCTCTGGCCTGGCATGAAGATCGGCCAGGTCTGCTACTTCCGCCTCACCTCGCCAGCCGAGAGCCCCTATGGCTCGGGGCCGTACGGCAACAGGTATCAGGGGCAGCGCGGGCCCACAGCATCCCGTTCCTTCCAGAACTTCCACCGCAGCGACGTCGGCGCGACGGATGCCGGGAGCCGCGGCGCCTGAAACGCTCAGGGTTCGGGTTCGACGATGCCCGGCTCGCGCGCGTAGACGTGCACCTGCTCGCCCTCGAGCACGAACTGCAGCGCCGTGCCCTCGGCGAAGCGTTCGCGCAGCTCTGACGGCGCCTGCCGTCCGACCACCAGCGCCGCCTGTGCGGGGAACGGGCCGGCGCCGCACGCGCCGCCGAGGTAGGAGGGGTTGTCACCCACCCCGCTGAAGACGATCAGACAGGGAACAGCCCCCTGGGTCCCGTCGCCCGTGACCTGCGGCTGCGACAGCACCGAGAGTCCGTAGAACGACTCGAAGGCGAGGGAGTCCTCGGTCGGACCGCCCCAGACCTCCTCCGGCCAGTCGGCGTCGGGGTCCACTCCGAGCACGCCGACCCGGCCCGCCTCCATGCTCTGCACGAGCACCGTCAGCCCGACGCCGACGAGCATCGCGACGACGACCGAGGCTACCCACACGACAGGTGTGCGCCGCCACCACGGGCGGGCGGGCGCGCCCTCGACAGGGTCGGAATCGACGACGTCGCCGGCATCGCTGCCCGAGCCGGCAGCATCCGTTCCGTCGCCCGCGGGGCCGCCCGCGCTCAGAGCATCCGCAGGCGAGCCGTGCGAGTCGCGATCCGGGGTGATCGGGTCCGCTGCGGCCGGGGCATCCGTCTCCTCCGATGCGGGGAGGGCGAGCGCCTGCGTTGCCGCGACTTCTTCGTCGACGTCGGGGGCTGAGCTACGCGGGGATCCGCCGTTGGTCGAGACGCGCGCGCTCGCCGCGACGTTCGCCGCGCTCGCGGCTGCGGCCTGCTCCTCGAGCTCGCTCAGGCGGGCGAGTGCGGCGGGGTCATCGAGGATGTCGGCGTCCGGTCCGTACGCGCGCTTGCGCAGCTCGGCGAGCTCGTCGCGCGAGGAGTCGGTCGGCGTTGACATCGAGGCCATCCTTCCCCATCGCGCCCGGCGCGCTAGCTTCCGACGACGAGGGCGAGCGACGTGTCGCCGCAGGCGAGCACCGAGGTGCCGTCGGGCAGCGTGACGGGGAGGGGCGACAGCGCCCGCACGGCGGCGGTGAGGTCGTCACCGCGGAGCATCGATCCCGGCTCGCGGCGCGCGTCGGTCGAGGTCACGACCCGGCCCGAGGCGTTGACGAGGGTCGCGGGCAGCTCGCCCGCGCGCAGCACCGGAAGCAGCACGCGTTCCAGCCGGTCGACCAGGGCGTCCGCTCCGACGACGCCGATCATCGCACCGTCACGCACCACGGGCGTGGTGATCGTGACGGTGTAGTCGTCCGTGCACACGTAGTCGACGTAAGGGCCGGTGAGGTGCCGCGCGCCCGTCGTCTGCGGAACGCGCCACCACTCGAGTGCGGTGTAGTCGCGGAACTGCTCGTGCGTCGGGTCGTCGATCGTCGCCAGCCGCCGCACCCCGTGGGTCGAACCGGTGGTTCCGAGCCACCAGGCGAGGTGCCACTCGGCGTCCGTCAGCACACCCGGCGCCGCCACGAATCCCGCGCCGGTGAGCAGCGTGTCTCCCGAGACGGCCGGCACGGCGAACGCCTCGACGAGCGGATCGACCGTCTCCGCCGTCAGGGCTGGGGCCGAGGCGAGCTGCTTCTCGAGCAGATCGCGCCACCCGTCGATCATGGCGAAGATGCCGTCGATGGTCGCGGCGACACTGATCGCCACGTCGGCCGGAGGCCTGGTCGCGATGGTGGTCATGGGACGTCCTTCGGGTCGGATGCTGCGTCCTCGGTGCGCGCGTCGATGCGCGCTCGCTCGTCGATGAGCCATTCGAAGGCGCTGTTGATATGTGTGATCGTCTCCGCGCGGGCCTCGTCGGGTGCGACGTCGCGGATCGCGCCGATGACCCGCGTACGGGCGATGGCGCTGCGGTCACGGTACTCCTGCTCCCGCAGGCACATCCAGAGGAGGGAGCCTGCCTCGCCCTGCAGGCGCATCTCCTCGTGCACGAGGCGGGGTGACTGGCTGACCGCCGCCACCTCGAGCTGGAACCGGCTCACGGCTCGCCTCGCGCCGCCGGCGGTCGTCAGATCCGCGGCGTCGGCGATGCGGACGAGCGTCTCGATGTCGTCGTCGCTCGCGCGGTTGGCGGCGGTCTCGGCGGCAGTGCCCGCGATCGCCGAGGTGTGCAGCGCGAAGTCGCGCAGCTCGATGCGGCTGATCTCGCGCAGGCGCCGCTCCAGCAGACGGGTCGCGGCGTCGCGGTCGAACGTGACGAAGCTGCCGCCGTCGCGGCCGCGCCGCGTCGTGACGAGCCCTTTGTCGCGCAGCACCTCCAGCGCCTCGCGTGCGGTGACCAGGGCCACTCCGAGGCTCCGCGACAGGTCCGCTTCGCTGGGCAGCCGCTCGCCGTCGTGGAGGACGCCGGTCACGATCGCATCGGTGAGCCGCTTCTCGACGAGCTCGGCCCTGCCGGTGCCGTCCAGCGGGGCGAAGACGACGGCACGGGCAGCGTCGACTCTTCCCGTCGCGTGCGGCATGGGACCCCCGGGTGGATGGCGGAGGAACCCGCCCTCCGCAACTGTGACCCGACCGTAACACGGCAACCCCTCTTTTGACATATGGATCCATATGATTAACTTCCATCGACATCGAGGGAGACGTCCATGACCGAGCAGCAGCCTGCGATCCGGCTGACCGGACTCACGAAGGAGTTCGGTGCCGTCACCGCCGTCGACCACGTCGACCTCGAGATCGCCGCCGGTGAGTTCTTCTCGATGCTGGGGCCATCGGGTTCAGGGAAAACCACCGTGCTGCGACTGATCGCCGGCTTCGAGCAGCCGACCGACGGCACGATCCAGCTGTTCGGGCAGGACGTCACGAAGAAGGCGCCCTTCGACCGCGACGTGAACACCGTCTTCCAGGACTACGCGCTCTTCCCCCACATGACGGTGCTCGACAACGTCGCCTACGGCCTGCGCGTCCGGGGGATGGGACGTGCGAAGCGCCGCGATCTGGCGATGGCGGCGCTCGCCGCGGTGCGGCTCGACCAGATGGCGGCGCGCAAGCCCTCGCAGCTCTCGGGCGGGCAGCGCCAGCGGGTGGCGCTCGCCCGCGCCACCGTCGTGCAGCCGAAGGTGCTGCTCCTCGACGAGCCGCTCGGCGCGCTCGACCTCAAGCTCCGCGAGCAGATGCAGGTCGAGCTCAAGCAGATCCAGCGCGACCTCGGCATCACCTTCATCTTCGTGACCCACGACCAGGAGGAGGCGCTGACGCTCTCCGACCGGATCGCGGTGTTCCACGACGGCCGCATCATCCAGCTGGGCACTCCGCAGGACCTCTACGAGCGTCCGGCGTCACGATTCGTCGCGGACTTCGTCGGCACCTCCAACCTGTTCGACCACGAGCGGTCGGCGGCCCTCATCGGGCGCGAGGGCGAGCACTCGATCCGTCCGGAGAAGCTCACGCTGGCCTCGGCGGCGGCCTCGGCGCCCGGCGAGCACTCGGCCCAGGGCACCGTGGTCGAGTCGATCTACGTGGGAAGCGGCATCCGTCGCGTCATCGATCTGGATGCCGGCATGCGGGTGACCGTGCTCGAACGCAACGACCGCACCCGCCTGGCCGACGACGATCGCGGCAACCGCGTGCACGTGACGTGGCACGACGAGGACGTCGTCTCGCTGATCCCGCCCGGCACCTGATCCATCCCGACCGGGGAGCCAGCGCCCCCGAGCGCACAACAGCACAGCCCGATATCAACAGCACCGAGAGGAACCACCATGTTGCGCACATCACGCGGACGGCGCATCGCCGCGACCGCCCTGGCGGTCGGTTCGATCGCCGCCCTGGCCGGCTGCGGCACATCCGGCGGCGGGGGCAGCGCCCCCACCCAGGCCGTCGACGAGCTCGGAGACTACGAGGACGGAGTCTCGATCATCGCGTGGGCCGGCTACGTCGAGGACGGCAGCAACAGCCCCGACTACGACTGGGTCACGGGCTTCGAGGAGAAGACCGGCTGCCAGGTCACCTCGAAGACGTTCAACACCTCCGACGAAGCCGTCAATCTCATGAAGACCGGTGAGTACGACGTCGTGTCGGCATCGGGCGACGCGTCGCTGCGCCTCATCGCCGCCGGCGACGTGCAGCCGGTCAACGTCGACCTCATCCCGAGCTACGCAGGCATCTACGACTTCCTCAAGGATCAGCCTTGGAACACCGTCGACGGCGAGCACTACGGGGTCCCGCACGGGTACGGCGCCAACCTGCTGCTCTACAACACGGACGTGGTGACTCCCGCGCCCACGTCGTGGGACGTCGTCTTCGACAAGGCGGCCGACCACACGGGCAGGATCACCGCCTACGACAACCCGATCTACATCGCCGATGCGGCCGTGTACCTGATGGCCCACCAGCCCGACCTCGGGATCGAGAACCCGTACGCGCTCGACGAGACGCAGTTCCAGGCGGCGGTCGACCTGCTCAAGGAGCAGCGGCAGCACGTGGGCGAGTACTGGTCGGATTACCTGAAGGAGGTGCAGGCCTTCGAGACCGGCGACTCCGTCGCGGGCACGACGTGGCAGGTGATCCAGAACGTCCTGGCCGGCGAGGGCGCGACCACCGACGTCGTCCTGCCCGACGAAGGGGCCACCGGCTGGTCGGACACGTGGATGATCTCGTCGACGACCAAGAGCCCGAACTGCTCGTACGCGTGGCTGGACTGGATCTCCAGCCCCGAGGTCAACGGCGTCGCGACCTCGTACTTCGGTGAGGCGCCGTCGAGTCAGGCGGCCTGCGACTACCGCGAGGACTGCGAGGCGTACCACGCCGGTGACGCCGACTACGCGTCGCAGATCTGGTACTGGACGACCCCGATCGCCGAGTGCCTCGACGGCCGCACCGACGTCGAGTGCATGGATTACTCGGCGTGGACCGAGGCCTGGTCCGAGATCAAGGGCTGACTCACGCAGCGCGCCGGGGGCGGACGGATGCCTCCGCCCCCGGCTTGAACGGACCCCGAACCGGAGGCACTCGATGACCGACACCGCGACCGCCCCGCCGCCCGCCCGCACCGTGCCGCCGCCGCGCGCGACGCCCGCGCGGCGCTCGTCGGCGTGGCTGAGCGCGCACCCGCGGTTCCGGCTGGCGTTCCTGCTCACCGCCCCGCTGTTCTGGCTGGTCGTGGTGTACATCGTGGCGCTGGCACTGCTGCTGGTCACGGCGTTCTGGCAGGTGGACTCCTTCACCGGCGAGATCATCACCGACTGGACGCTCGACAACATCGTCACGGTCGTCACGGGGTCGCTCTATCAGACGGTGACGCTGCGCACGGTCGGGATCGCGCTCCTGGTGACCGTGATCGACGTCGCGATCGCCCTTCCCATCGCGTTCTACATGGCGAAAGTCGCCTCGCCACGGGCGCAGCGCCTCCTCGTCATCGCCGTCCTCATGCCGCTGTGGGCGAGCTATCTCGTGAAGGCGTACGCGTGGCGGTCGGTGTTGTCGCAGGAGGGCATCCTCGAGTGGATCCTCGCCCCGTTCGGTCTGCACACACCGGGCTACGGCCTCACGGCGACCATCATCACGCTGTCGTACCTGTGGCTGCCGTACGTGATCCTCCCCATCTACGCGGGGCTCGAGCGCGTACCGGACTCGCTGCTCGAGGCGTCCGCAGACCTCGGGGGGAAGTCCTGGCGGACACTCGGATCCGTCGTCCTGCCGCTGGCGTTCCCGGCGATCATCGCGGGCACGATCTTCGCCTTCTCGCTGTCGCTCGGCGACTACATCACCGTCAACATCGTGGGCGGCACCAACCAGATGCTCGGCAACCTCGTCTACACGAACGTCGGCGCGGCCAACAACCTGCCGCTCGCCGCGGCGATCGCGCTCATCCCGATCGTCATCATCTTCGGCTACCTGGCCCTCGTGCGGCGCACCGGCGCCCTCAACAACCTCTAGGACCCGCCGATGCGACTCTCGCGACTCTCCCGCACCGTGCTCGGCGTCGTCACGGCTCTCATCCTGCTGGTCGTCTACCTGCCGCTGTTCGTGGTCCTCGTCAACTCGTTCTCGACGTCGACGTCGCTCAGCTGGCCGCCACCGGGGTTCACGCTGGAGTGGTGGGGCAAGGCGTTCCAGAGCACCGGGGCGATCGAGGCGGTGGGCACGAGCGTCGCCATCGCGCTGGTCGCGACGGCGATCTCGCTCGTGCTGGGCACCCTCATCTCGCTCGCGCTCCAGCGGTTCGAGTTCTTCGGCCGTGACGCGATCTCGCTGCTGATCATCCTGCCGATCGCGCTGCCCGGCATCATCACGGGCATCGCTCTGAACAACTTCTTCCGCACCATCATGGGTGTGCCGCTGTCGATCTGGACGGTGGTGATCGCCCACGCGACCTTCTGCATCGTGACGGTCTTCAACAACGTCATCGCGCGCCTCCGGCGCACCGGCACGAACCTGGAGGAGGCGTCCGCGGACCTGGGGGCCGGCATCTGGACGACGTTCCGCCTCGTGACCTTCCCGCAGCTGCGCTCGGCGCTGCTCGCGGGGGCGCTGCTCGCGTTCGCGCTGAGTTTCGACGAGATCATCGTCACGACGTTCACGGCAGGGTCCGGCGTGACGACGCTGCCGATCTACATCCTCAACAACATGTTCCGCCCGAATCAGGCGCCCGTCGTCTCGGTCATCGCCGTGGTGCTGGTGATCGTGTCGATCGTGCCCATCTACCTCGCGCAGCGGCTCTCGGGGTCGGAGCAGACCCGACGATGACCAACGGGCGGAGAGATGTGCGGCGGGCGATCCCCAGATCGCCCGCCGCGGGGTGAGACCCCGTCCCCACACGTCAGGCCCACCCTCGGCGCGGTCCGTGTCCCCACACAGGATTGACGCGCCGACGCTTACTGCAATCTGCAGTATAAGGTCGTTCCAGCGTCAGCGGGATACCCTTTACGTTCCGCGCCGACGACCCGAAAGCCGGCCGGAAAGGAGCCTGTCGTGCCCGAACGCGAGCCATCGATCACGGGGTATCTCACGCTCGGCCTCCTGGCCGGGCGGGACTGGTCGGCGTACCAGCTCGCCGAGCAGCTGGGGCGCGGCGTCTCCGAGCTCTGGCCGTCCGCCGATCGCGGGCGCTATGCCGTCCTCAACCGCTTGCACTCCGCCGGGTTCGTCGAGACCCGGCAGGAGCACACCGGCAAGCGCGCGCGCACGATCTACTCCATCACGCCGGAAGGGCGAGAGGCGCTCGCCGCGTGGCTGCGCACCCCGGTGCGCCCGCCGACCCTCGAGTTCGAGGGGATGGTGCGGGTACTCCTGTCGGACCAGGGCTCACTCGACGACCTCCGTGCGACCCTGGCCCTCACGCGCGAGCAGGCGCTCGCGAACCGCGAGATGTTCGCGCGGTACGCCGCGTTCATCAGCGAGACCGGCGGCACGTTCCCCGAGCGCAAGCACCTGTTCGCGCTCGCCAACACGTTCATGATCGGCCACTACGAGCACGTCATCTCGTGGACCGAGTGGGCCGAGCAGCAGATCGCCGACTGGCCCGACACGGTCGCGCCCGCGACTACCCATGGCGGGCAGGTGCACGACATGCTCGCGCCGGGCCGCGAGGCGCTCGCCGGCGACCACGCCACCGACTGGTGACCTCTCGCTCCTACGGTCGCTGGGCGTAGACGATCACCCGGTCACCGTCGCGGACGAACTGCAGCGTGGTGCCTTCGGGGAACTCGTCGAGCAGAGCCGGAGGTGCCTGGGGGGTGACGACGATCGTCGTCGACGAGGGACCCGACCCGGTGGCGCACGACCCGGCTGAGAGGCCGAAGTTGACCGACGCCGAGTCGTAGACCCACAGGCAGGTGCTGTTGGTGCCGTTGCCGAAGTCGCGCGCCGAGGCGATCGCGGTCAGACCGAGGTACTCGTCGAACGTGACGCCGTCCGGCGGCCGCGCGCCCCACATCTGCTCCGGCCAGAGCCCGTCGGCGTCCTCTCCGAGATCGGCGACCTGCTCCCGGCCCGGCGGCAGCTGCACCGACGCGACGCCCGCCCCGAGAAGCGCGGCGATCAGCAGTGATCCGCCCCACAAGAGCGCGCGGTGCCGCTCCCACCACGGGACCGCCACGACGGGCGCGGGGGCAGGCGGTTCGTCCTGCCTTATGGTGAGAGGCGCGGCCTCGGCCACCACCGGGACGTCAGCCTCGTCCGCGCCGACGGCGCGCGCTTCGAGCTCGCGGAGCCGGCTCAGCGCCTGCGGATCGCCGTCGATGTCGGCATCCGGTCCGTAGGCGCGCAGCCGCAGCGCCTTCAGTTCGCCCGCGGCGTCGTCGGTCAGGTCGTCGGACATCGGCGACATCATCGTCGACCGTGGCGTCCGGGAACCGAACGGGCAGGTGTCCGATCGGTGAACATCCTGCGGCGCGCGCCGCGGAAGCGCGCACCGGCTCAGTGGGCGGTGCGCACCCCGACGAGATCGTGCACGAGCACGGCGGCCGCCCGAGCGCCCTGGCCCGCGGCGACGATGAGCTGCTGCGGACCCGGGGACGCTGCATCCCCCGCCGCGTACAGCCCCGGCACCGACGTGCGTCCGGAGCGATCGGTCACCAGGTTGCCGAACCCGTCGCGCTCGAGGGCGATCCCGCCGACGAAGTCGAGCGCCGGGTGCCACTGCGGGCGCACGAACCCGCCCTCGATCTCGACGCGCGCGCCGTCGACGAGGCGTACTGCTGTCACGGTGCCGCGGTCGCCTTCGAGGTCGTCGATCTTCCGTCGTTCGACGACGATCCCGGATGCTGCGAGCTCGGCCTCTTCGACCGTGTCGACGGCATCGGTGCCGTTGGTGAAGACCGTGAGCCGGTCGGTCCAGCGGGCGATGAGCCGGGCACGCGCGGCGAGGTCGCGGGTCTCGCCGATGAGGGCGAGCGGCCGGTCCTGGAGTTCCCACGCGTCGCACGCGGCGCAGCTGAAGAGCGTCATGCCGTAGAAGGCGCGCAGGCTCGGGATGGCGGGGAGCGTCTCACGCAGACCCGTCGCGACGAGCACCGAACGCGCGGCGACGGCCGGCGGGATGCCGGCACCCCTGCCCTGAAGCGCCGCGAGGAAGCGGAGTCCCTCGCCGCAGTCGCGCTCCTGCAGCGCGGTCACCACGGTGCGGTCGAACACCTGCACGTTCGGGTAGGCGGCGAGCTCGGCGCGTGCGAGCTTGCGCAGCTCGAGCGGCGGAACGCCGTCGCGCGTGAGGAAGCCGTGCGAGCGCAGGGTCGCGGCGTTGCGCGGGCGGCCGGCGTCGATGAGGACGACGGACGCGCGGGCGCGTCCGAGATTGAGCGCCGCCGACAGTCCGGCGGGGCCCCCGCCGACGATGACGACG
>NZ_JBKFBD010000054.1:0-17143 GCF_053345975.1 Microbacterium sp. C23T
GCCCCGTGGGGTTGGGTGACGCGCGAGGCCCCGGGGGCCATCGGCCCCGGGCATCTTGTCTATCGAGGTCAGGAGACCAGGATCTCGAGCAGCCCCCGCATCGTCGATGCGACGAGCAACGGGTCGCTCTCGGACGTCTTCGTCGAGAACATCTCGGGCGCCCACCAACCGTCGTAGCCGGTCGACTTCACGGCGTCCACCCACTCCTGCAGCGGGATCGCTCCCCCACCGGGAACCACGTCGCGGTGCACGGTCTGGTCGGGAACGTCGTTCTCGCGGTCGAGGTCGAGCCCGTCGCACACGTGCACCATGCCGATGACCTCCCGCGGCAGCGCGGCGACCTCCTCGACGGTGTCGCCCGTCGTCCAGAAATGCCAGAAGTCGACGCACATCGTGACGTTGTCGCGACCGGCCTCCTCGATGATCCGCAGCCCCTGCGCGAGACGGTTGACGTTCGACCACGCCAGCGGCTCGAGGAAGAGCCCCACGCCGTGGGCCGCGGCGATGTCGGCGGCGGCCCGCACGTTGCGCGCGACGGCGGAGACCGCTTCGGCATCCGCCCGGCCGAGAGTGCCCCGGTAGCGTGGGTCGTTCTCAGCGAGCCTGCCTGCGCGGAAGTCCTTCGCCACCTCCCAGCTGACGGGACCGGTGCACACCTGCACGATCGGGGCGCCGAGCGTCGCGGCGACGTGTGAGAGCAGCTCGATCTCGGAGAGGAAGTCGTCGCGTCCCGCCCCGTCACGCTCGGCGTCGAGCACCGCGCCCACACCGGTCACCGTGAGTCCGTCGAGGTGCGGCAGCAACGACTCGGCCGTGAAGCCGGCATCGAGGTAGCGCGAGAGCTTCGGAGTCTGCAGTTCGATGCCGGAGAAGCCGGCCTCCTTCGCGATGCGGATGTCGCTCACGATGTTGCCGTGGAACGTCGTCGTGACGTTCATCGAGAGCTTGAGCACGGGGCAGGGTCCTTTCAGGGAGAGACGACGAACGCCGACGGCGCGAAGGCGTCGTCGGCGTTCGGGTGCGGAGGGTTCAGCCGATGAGCTCGCGCAGGCGCTGCAGCTGGAAGCGGGAGACCTCGTCGGCGGTCTCGTCCTCGGCGAAGACGTTCGAGACGATCAGCGCGTCGTCATGGTCGAGGTAGCCGATCTCCCGCAGCGCCCCGAACAGCTCGTCCCAGTCCACGTCGCCGTCGCCGATGCGCAGGTGCTGGTGGATGCGCGCCTCGTTGCCCGGCGGGTTCGAGATGTAGCGCAGCCCGTGCGAGCGGCGGTGATCGAACGTGTCGGCCGTGTAGACAGCGCCGAGGCGGTCTCCGAGCTCGGGCAGCAGCGTCGTCGCGCGGTCGCCGTAGTGGAAGGTATGCGACGCGACGTAAACGAAGCCGACGGCATTCGAGTTGAGCCCGCGCAGCACGCGCCACGCCTCGAGCCCGTCCTCGACGAAGTCGTCCGGGTGCGGGTCGACGTTGAAGCGGAGGCCCTCCTGCTCGATGAGGGGCAGCAGCTCCTCCATCGAGCGGTAGAACGCGGCCTCCGACTCCTCCGCGCGCTCGGGCCGGCCCGAGAACTCGGTGTTGATCACCGGGATCTCGAGCTCGACCGCCAGCTGGATGATCCGGCGGAAGTTGCGAACTGCGGCCTCGCGCTGCGGCTCGTCCGGCCATGAGATGCGCTGCACGGGAAGGATCGCCGGGATGCCGACTCCCGCGTCCTTCGCCGCCTTCTTGAAGGTCGCGACAAGGTCGTCGTCGGCCTTCGGGTAGCGGAAGAACGGCGAGAAGTCGACGTGCGGCGTGAGCTGAAGATGCCCGTAGCCGAGCCGCGCGGCGACCTCGGGGAATTCGAGCAGCGCGAAGTCGTGATGGTACGGCGTGGGGTCGAGCGCGATGCGGACCATGGTGTCTCCTGAAGCGTGGCGAGGGGTCAGGCGTAGAACGCCGGGCGGGCGGGTGCTTCGACCGGGACGACGCCGCCGTCGAGGGCCTTGACACCGGCCTCGCAGGCGAGGGCGACGAGGTAGCCGTCCCACGCGTTGGGCCCGTCGACGAGCGAGCCGCCGCGCACCGCGTCGACCCAGCGCTGGATCTGCTCGTCGTAGGCTCGGGCGAAGCGGGTCGTGAAGCTCACGTGGTCCTCGATCGAGAAGCGGCCGTCGCGCCACGTCTGCAGGCCCGACGGCTGGCCGATGCGCGCCAGGCCCTTCTCGAACACCGCCTCCGTGGCGACCTGATAGCCGAACTGCACGCTGACGTTCATCTCGACGTCGACGAGCACACCGTTCTCGAGCTCCATGATCACGAGGATCGGCTCGCGCAGGTGGTCGGGCGACAGCGAATTGCGCCGCGGGTACTTCACCTCGACGGTCTTGATGGGCGAACCCGCAAGCCACGGCACGACGTCGAACTCGTGCACGACCGAGTCGTTGATCAGCATCGGCTGCGTGTAGGTGTCGGGCACCGACGGGTTGCGGTGCGCGCAGCGCAGCAGCATGAGTTCGCCCGACTCGCCCGACGCGACCAGCTCGCGCAGCGCCTGATACTCGGCGTCGAAGCGCCGCATGAAGCCGACCTGGATGTGCGGCTTGTCGAGCTTCTGCTCGAGCTCGAGCACGCGCCACGACGACATCGAGTCGGGCGTCAGCGGCTTCTCGCACAGGATCGGCAGGCCGGCCTCGAGGGCGGGGACGAGCACCGGCTCGTGGAACTGTCCGGGCACGGCGATCAGCACGGCGTCGACCGCGTTCTCGGCGATGGCATCTTCGATGCGGGCGAAGGATGCTGCGCCCGGAGCGTTCGCCGCGGCCGCCTGGGCACGGCCCTGGTCGGGCTCGATGACGGCCGAGACGACGGCGCCGGCGATGCGGTTCGTGATGCGGGCGATGTGGTCGGCGCCCATGAGGCCGGCGCCGACGACGCCGATGCGGAGGTCGGTGGTCATGTCCTTGGTTCCTTCGAGAGGTGCGGTGAGGGTGAGGGTCATCAGTGGACCCGGGCGAAGTGCGTGCAGCTGAAGATGTGCTCGCGGGTGCGCTTGGCGATGGGGAACGGGTAGTCGACGTCGCAGCCGTACATGTCCTGCTCGACGATCGCGAAGATGTCGGGGTCGATCGCGGCGACGGCCTCGATGATCGGGGCGAGGTCGGGCACGCCGTGCGGCGGCTCGATCATGATGCCCTGGGTGACGGCATCCGCGAACGGCACGTCGTTCTTCAGCACGTCGAACAGGAGGGACGTGTCGACCTGCTTGAGGTGCAGGTAGCCGATGCGGTCGGGGCGCTCCTGGATGAGCTTGACGTTGTCGCCGCCGTAGTAGGCGAAGTGGCCGGTGTCGAGGCACAGGTTGGTGTAGAGGGGGTCCGTCTCGTCGAGGAAGCGGACGACTTCGCGCGTGGTGCCGATGTGGCTGTCGGCGTGCGAGTGGAACTGCTGCTTGACGCCGAACTCCTCGAGGAGGGCCTTGCCGAGGCGGTCGTGGCCGGCGGCGAGCTTGGCCCACTGCTCGTCGGTCAGGGTGCGCGACTCGAGCACCTCGCTCGTGGCGTCGCTGCGCCAGAGGTCAGGGATCACGACGAGGTGCTCGGCGCCGAGCTTCGAGGCGAGCCCGGCGACCGCGAGCGCCTGGTCCCACGCGCGCTGCCACTGGTCGTCGCCCTTGTGGAAGCCGGTGAACACGGTGCCGGCCGAGAGCTTCAGGCCGCGCGAGCCGAGCTCGTCCTCGAGCTGGTGCGGGTCGGTCGGGAGGTACCCGTAGGGGCCGAGCTCGATCCACGTGTAGCCCGCCTTCACGACCTCGTCGAGGAAGCGCTGCCAGGGCACCTGCTTCGGGTCGTCGGGGAACCACACGCCCCACGAGTCGGGAGCAGTGCCGATGCGCAGGCCCGCGCCCTGGTGCACGACGACGTCGGAGTCGGCGGGAATGGTGTCAGTCATGGTGTTCTCCGTTGAAGGGGGTCGATCAGGCTTCGGCAGGCTCAGCCGAGGAGGGGCTTCTGGCTCGCCTGCTGCGTGAGGTACTCCTCGCGCGCCTGCTGAGTGGATTCGAGGGTCGAGACCTCGGGCACCGGCACGTCCCACCAGCCGTCGCCGTCGGGCGCGTAGATGAGCGGGTCGCTGTTGATGTGGATGAACGTCGACCGATCGGATGCCTTTGCCTGCGCGACGGCCGCCTTGAGGTCGTCGATGGCCGACGCGCCGGGCTCGATCTCGATGACGTCGAGGCCGTAGCTGCGGGCGTTCATCGCGAGGTCGACGGGGAGGATCTTCTCTCCCTGGAAGTTGCGGGCCTCGCCGTCGTACTCGCGGTACCAGGTGCCGAACCGCTCGGAGCCGACCGTCTCGGACAGGTGGCCGATCGACGCGTAGCCGTGGTTCTGGATCAGCACGACGATGAGCTTGATGCCCTCGGCGACCGCGGTGACGAGCTCGGTGTTGAGCATGAGGTACGAGCCGTCGCCGACCATGACGATGACATCGCGGTCGTCGCCGTCGGCGACGAGGCCGCGCTTGGCGCCGAGTCCGCCGGCGATCTCGTAGCCCATGCACGAGAACGCGTACTCGACGTGGTAGCCGAGCGGATCGCGCACGCGCCACAGCTTGTGCAGGTCGCCCGGGAGAGAGCCGGCCGCCTGCACGATGACGTCCTCCGGGGCGCTGGCCGACTGCACGGCGCCGATGATCTCGGGCTGGCCGGGCAGCGCGAGCCCCGACGGGACGAACGCGGCGTCGACCGCAGCATCCCATTCCGCCTTCTCGCGGGCGATGCGCTCCGAGTACTCGCGGCTGATCTCGAAGCCCTCGAGCTCGATCGCGAGCTCGGCGAGGGCCTCCCGCGCGTCGGCGACGACGGGCAGCTGTGAGCCGTGCTTGTACGCGTCGAACGACGCGATGTTGATGTTGACGAACACCACGTCGGGGTTCTGGAACGCCGTGCGCGATGCCGTGGTGAAGTCGCTGTAGCGGGTGCCGATGCCGATGATGACGTCGGCGTCTGCTGCGAGCCGGTTCGCGGCGAGCGTGCCGGTCGCGCCGATGCCGCCGAGATTCTGCGGGTGGTCCCAGTTCAGGACGCCCCCGCCGGCTTGCGAGGTGCCGACCGGGATGCCGGTCGCCTCGACGAGCGCGCGGAGCTGGTCTTCGGCGCCCGAGTAGAGGACGCCGCCGCCGGCGACGATCACGGGGTTCTTCGCGCCGCGGATCGCCGCGACCGCGCGGGCCAGCGGGCCGCGCTCGGGCAGCGGGCGGCGGATGTGCCACTCGCGGTCCTGCAGGAACTCCACCGGGACGTCGAGCGCCTCGGCCTGCACGTCCTCGGGGAGCGCGATCGTGACGGCGCCGGTCTCGGCGGGGTCGGTGAGCACGCGCATCGCGGCGAGGGCGATGGAGTACAGCTGCTCGGGGCGCTGCACCCGGTCGAAGAAGCGCGACAGCGGACGGAACGCGTCGTTGACGGTGAGGCCGATGTCCCACGGCTGCTCGAGCTGCTGCAGCACCGGGTCCGCGACGCGGGTCGCGAACGTGTCGCTCGGCAGCAGCAGCGCCGGCAGGCGGTTGGTCGTGGCAAGGGCCGCGGCGGTGAGCATGTTCGCCGCGCCCGGGCCGACCGACGCAGCCGACGCGTAGGTGCCGCGGCGGCGGTGCATGCGCGCGTAGCCGACGGCCTGGTGCACCATCGCCTGCTCGTTGCGCGCCTGGTAGTACGGCATCAGGTCGGCGTTCTCGACATTGAATTGCTTCAGCGCTTGGCCGATGCCGGCCACGTTGCCGTGGCCGAAGATGCCGAACATGCCCGGGATCGTCCGCTCGCGGATGTCGCCGTCCACGGTCCACTGGTGGGCCAGGAACTCCACGAGCGCCTGGCTGACCGTCATCCGTCTCGTCGCGCCCATCAGCGGTCGCCTTCCTTGTCGTTCGTGTAGGGCAGGCGCTCGTCGAACGCCTGGCCGGTCCAGGTGTCGCGCACCCAGGCGTGCGCGGGATCGTCGCTGATCAGCCACTCCCGTTCGGGATCGGGGCCGGCCATGACGTTGAGGTAGTACAGGTCGTAGCCCGGAGCGGCGACGGCGGGGCCGTGGTAGCCGTAGGGCACGAGCGCGATGTCGCCGGAGCGCACCATCGCGTTGATGTCGATCTCGCCCGCCGGGGACGAGTACGTGCTGAACATGCCGAACGAGGTCTCGGCGGCAGCATCCGATCCGGCCACCGGCGCCGTCTCGAAGTAGTAGATCTCCTCGAGGCGCGACTCGTGACCGGGCACGTGCTCGTCGTGCTTGTGCGGCGGGTACGACGACCAGTTCTCGGCCGGCGTGATCACCTCGCACACGATCAGCCGCGCGGCGTCCAGCGCCTGTGGCGTGCCGAAGTTGTGCACCTGACGGCTCGAGCGGCCCGCGCCCCGCAGCTCGACCGGAGTGTCGGCCGCCGGGATGTACTGCCACTCCCGCGTCTCGGTCGTGGGCGCCTCGGTGACCGCGACGCGGCCGTGGCCGCGGATCTCGGCGGTGGTTCCCGCGGGAAGGTAGAGCACGTCGGTCGGACCGTCGAACACCGAGGCGCGGCCGTGCAGGCGAGTCTCCCACTCGCCGGGGAAGTGGCGGTGCACCACGTGGAACGAGCCCGCGAGCGGAACGACGATCCGCTCTACGCCGCGCTCGTCCAGGGTCAGGTGCTCGCCGTCGGCGAGGTCCGCCACACGGATGCCGGTGTGCTCCCACCCGGGAGTCGCCGCGTCAACGACGCTCTCCCACCCGTCACGGGCGAGGTCGCCTCGGCGATGGAACCAGCGCTGGTCCGAAGTGCTCATGTCGTGCTCTCGTAGATCGATTGTTGTCAACGGATGCCGCGGCCGCGAGTCCCCCCCGGATTCGCGGCCGCGAGTCGGGTCCCGGTCCCTGAGCTGGTCGAAGGGGCGCTTCGACGCGCTCAGCGACTGGGAGTGGGGTCAGTTGTTCTGGGGGAAGCCGAGGTTGATGCCGCCGTGGGTGGCGGGGTCGAGCCAGCGGGAGGTGATGGCCTTCTCTCGGGTGAAGAAGTCGAAGCCGTGGACGCCGTAGGCTTTCGCGTCGCCGAAGAGGGACTGCTTCCAGCCGCCGAAGGAGTGGTAGGCGACGGGGACGGGGATGGGCACGTTGATGCCGATCATGCCGACTTCGACCTCGTTCTGGAACCGGCGGGCGGCGCCGCCGTCGTTGGTGAAGATCGCGGTGCCGTTGCCGAACTGGCCACTGTTGATGAGGTCGAGGCCCTCGTCGTACGAGGAGACGCGGACGACGGAGAGCACCGGTCCGAAGATCTCCTCCTGATACGCCCGGCTGGTGGTGGGGATGTCATCGATGAGGGTGGGGCCGAAGAAGAACCCATCCTCATGCCCGTCCACCGTGTAGCCGCGGCCGTCGACCACGATCTTGGCCCCGTCGGCTTCGGCGATGTCGACGTAGGAGGAGACCTTGTCGCGGTGCATGTCGGTGATCAGCGGACCCATATCGGGCTCGACCCCGTCCACCCCGGCCCCGTTGCCGATGCGCAGCTTGCCGATGCGGTCTTGGATCTTCGCGATGAGGTCGTCGGCGACCGATTCGACGGCGAGGACCACGCTGATGGCCATGCAGCGTTCCCCGGCGGCACCGTACCCGGCGTTCACGGCCTGGTCGGCGACCAGGTCCAGGTCCGCGTCGGGGAGCACCAGCATGTGGTTCTTCGCACCCCCGAGCGCCTGCACCCGCTTGCCGTGCTTCGAGGCGGTCTCGTAGATGTACTGCGCGATCGGGGTGGACCCGACGAACGAGATCGACGCGACCTCCGGGGAGGTGAGCAGGCCGTCGACAGCGAGCTTGTCACCCTGCAGCACCGTGAACACCCCATCCGGCAGCCCCGCCTCCTGCCACAGTTCGGCCATCCACAGTGCCGCGGTCGGGTCCTTCTCGGACGGCTTCAGCACGACGGCGTTGCCGGCGGCGATCGCGATCGGGAAGAACCACATCGGCACCATCGCCGGGAAGTTGAACGGGCTGATGATCCCGACCACCCCGAGCGGCTGCTTGAGCGAGTACACGTCGATCCCGGTCGACGCGTTCTCACTGAACGCGCCCTTGATCAGGTGCGGGAACCCGGTCGCGAGCTCCACGACCTCCTGGCCGCGGAGGATCTCGCCCATCGCGTCCGAGAGCACCTTGCCGTGCTCCGCGGTGATGATCTCGGCGAGCTCCCGCTTGCGGGAGTTGAGCAGCTCGCGGAACGCGAACAGCACCGTCTGCCGCCGCGCGATCGAGTACCCCTTCCACACCTGGTAGCCGGCCACCGCCGACGCGATCGCCGCGTCGATCTCGGCCTGGTCGGCCAACGCGACCCGGGCCGACACGGCGCCCGTCGCGGGGTTGAACACCGGCGCGGTGCGGCCGGAGGTCGAGACGCGCTCGGCGCCGTCGATCCAGTGCGAGATCACGCGGACGTCGGCGTCGACGCCGGCCTGCGCAGGAGTGGTCTCAGTGCTGCTCATGGGGATGTTCCTTCTCAGGGGTGGGGTTCAGAGGTCGGTGTGGACGAGGCCCGCCGCGATGTCCACGGCAGCGGCGACGTCGTCGTCCGGCGGATACAGGAGGGTGCGACCCACGGTCAGACCGCGGACGCCGGGGAGCGACAGCGCGTCCTCCCAGGCGGCGAAGGTCTCGTCGGGGTCCACGCCGGCGTCGCCACCGAGCAGGAGCGTCGGCATCGTGGTGGCGGCCATCACCCGTTCCATGTCGTCGACGACGGGCAGCTTCATCCAGGTATAGGCACTCGAGGCGCCGAGACCAGAGGCGATGGCGATCGACAGGATGACGGCATCCGTCGACAGGTCGTTCACGATGCGGCCGTCGACGCGTCGGCTGAGGAAGGGCTCGAGCATGATCGGCAGGCCCGCGGCCGCGGCCTGGGTGACGGCGTCCGTCATCGCGGTCAGGGTCGCGACGGTGCCGGGGTCTTCGAGGTCGACGCGCACGAGGGTCTTCGCGAAGTCGATGCCGGACGCGACCATGGCGGGCACGTCGTAGGCCGTCATCCGGTCGTCCATCTCGAAGGACGCGCCGCGGAGACCGCCGCGATTCATGGATCCGACGATGATCTTGTCGTCGAGCAGGCCGAGCGCCGCGAGGTCGTCGATGATGTCGGGCGTTCCGAGCACGCCGTCCACCCCGGGACGGCTGAGCGCCGTCGCCAGACGGTCGAGCAGTTCGTAGCGGTCGGCCATCGCGGTGGGGTTCGACCCGACTCCGAGCGCGCCGCGGGCGGGGTGATCGGCCGCGACGATGAAGAGGCGCCCGTCACCGCGGAGCACCTCGCGTCGGCGGCGGTCCGCGAGTGCCGCACCGATGATGGCCGGCTGCGTGGCACGGATGTCACGGAGGCGCGCGAAGTCGTCCGCGGTGAGGAACTGCGTCATCGGGAGACTCCCGTCTCGAGGATCGCGGCGACCTCGGCCTCGGTCGGCATCGCGGTCGAGCATTCGAGCCGCGACGCGACGATGGCACCGGCGACGTTCGCGAAGCGGAGGATGCGCTCGAGGTCCCATCCGGCGAGGAGCCCGTGACACAGGGCGCCGCCGAAGGCGTCTCCCGCACCGAGTCCGTTCACCACGTCGACCCAGTACGGCGGCACGACGACCGACTCGTCGCGGGTCTTGGCCAGCACGCCCTTCGGCCCCTGCTTCACGATCGCGAGCTCGACGCCGCGCTCCAGCAGAGCGTCGGCGGCGCGGTCGGGCTCGGTCTCGCCGACGGCGACCTCGCACTCCTCGCGGTTGCCGACGGCGACCGTGGCGTGCTCGAGCGCTCGCGCCACCTGGACCCCCGCCTCGGCGGGGTCTGCCCAGAACATCGGACGGTAGTCGAGGTCGAAGATCGTGTGACCCGTCGTGCGCGCCTGCAGCGCGGCGTGATGCGCGGCACGACTGGGCTCCTGGCTGAGACCGGTCGCCGTGAACCAGAAGATGCGCGCCGACCGGACGGCCTCGAGATCGAGATCGCCGGGGGCGACGTCCAGGTCGGGAGCCTTCGGCTCGCGGTAGAAGTACAGCGGGAAGTCGTCGGGCGGGAAGATCTCGCAGAACGTGACCGGCGTCTTCAGCGTCTGGTTCACTCCGACATGACGGTTGTCGACGCCCAGACGCTCCAGCTCCGCGAGCAGGTAGCGCCCGAACGGGTCGTCGCCGACGCCGGCGATGAGCGCGACGCGGCGGCCGTGGCGGGCGGCGGCGACACTGACGTTCGCTGCGCTGCCGCCGAGGAACTTGCCGAACGTCTGCACCTCTTCGAGCCCGACTCCGGACTGGAGCGGGTAGATGTCGACGCCCAGACGCCCGAAGGCCAGTACATCGAGGGGAGAAGTGTTCTCGGTCATACTCCGCTGTACAACTCTCTGCGCGTCCCATGGGCTGCGCATCGGTGGATCATTTGTCCTGACAATAGCACAAGGCAGGACTTGTGCAACACCTCTGCGTGTGTCGTCGACTGACAAAGTTCGATCGATGTACCATTGTCGGGACATTATGCTGTCGGGACTTGGAGTGAGTGATGGCGGACAACGTGGTCAAGATCGACGATCTGCTCGCAGGCTTGGACCGCACCGGCCCTGTGCCGCTGTATTTCCAGGTGTCCACTGCCATCGAGCAGGCGATCCGATCCGGTGAGATCCCCGCCGGCGCACGCCTCGAGAACGAGATCGCCATCGGGCAGAGGGCAGGCCTCTCACGACCCACGATCCGCCGCGCGATGGAGGAGCTCGTCGACAAGGGGCTCCTCGTGCGCCGGCGCGGCATCGGCACACAGGTCGTGCAGGGCCAGGTGACCCGCCAGGTCGAGCTCACGAGCCTCTACGAGGACCTCAAGAGCTCACAGCACGAGCCGGGCACCCTCGTGCTCGAGCACGACACCCGGCCGGCCGATCCCGCCACCGCCGAAGCGCTGCGGGTTCCGGTCGGCTCCGACATCGTCTACCTCCGCCGGCAGCGCTCCACCGACGGGGTGCCGGTCGCGGTCCTGACGAACTATCTCCCGCTCGAGTTCTCCGACATCACCACGGAGCAGCTGCAGCAGAAGGGTCTCTACGAGATCATGCGCGCGCGGGGCGTCACCATCCGCGTCGCGAACCAGAAGATCGGTGCGCGCCGCGCCCACGGCGACGAGCCGGGGCTGCTCGACATCGACAAGGGCGGCCCGGTCCTCACCATGGAGCGCGTCGCGTTCGACGCGTCCGGCCGCGCCGTCGAGTTCGGACACCACTGCTACCGCCCCGACATGTACAGCTTCCAGACGACGCTCGTCGCGAAGTAGCGCACAGGCGGGACGGATGCCTCGGCCCGAGGCATCCGTCCCGCTGTCGGCTTGTCAGCGCAGGGCGTTGTTGCCCTTGTAAGCGGGCTTGAACTGCCCGGCAGCCTTGCCCTTGGCTGTGCCGTTCACCGCGGACTGCGTGTCTCCGAAGACCAGCGTCGCGTGGGCGGCGGCATCGGCCAGCTGCTCGAAGATCACGTCGTCGATGTTCGCGGAGGTGTCGCACGCCTGGTGGTAGCAGGGGTCGAACGCGACTCCGGCGGTGCCGCCGAACTTCACGGCCTGCTCGGGCGACTTGATGTCCTCGGCACCCGAGAACAGGCCGCCCGCGGGGATGCCGGCCTGGATGAACGCGAAGTAGTCGCTGCGTCCGTCGAATGCCGTCGGCTCGGTCTGCAGGTTCTTCGACGCGAAGTAGGTGTCGAAGACGCCCTCGATCACGTCGGACCCGTTCGGGCCGACGGTGCCGAAGCCGCTGCCGTCGCCGTCGTACACGAACCGGCCGCCGTTCGGCGAGCCGAGCATGTCGAAGTTCAGGTTGACGAGATGCTGCTTGATCTGCGCCTTGCTGAGTTGCGACACGTAGTACGTCGAGCCGATGAGGCCATCCTCCTCGCCGCCCCAGAACGCGAACCGGATGCGGTTCTCGGGCTGGATGCCGAGGTTCGACAGCTGCAGCGCCGTCTCGATCAGGGTCGCCGTGCCCGAGCCGTTGTCGTTGATGCCCGGTCCCTCGGGAACCGAGTCGAGGTGCGCGCCCACGACCACGGTGCGGTCGGCGCGGCCGCCAGGGGTGTCGGCGATCAAGTTCGCCGTATTGATCGTCGTGGCGGTGGTCACGACATTCATGCGCATCACGAGGCCGGCCGTGCCGACGAGTTCCGCGCCCACATCGAACGAACTGCTGACGACGGGCACAGGGGTCTGCGTCCAGGTCGCCGAGCTGAGTGTGCCGCCGAAGACGCCGAACCTGTCGTCGTTCGGGTCGGTGTTGCCCTGGTTGAAGATGATCACGCCGGTGGCGCCCGCGGCGACCGCGTTCGCGGCTTTGACGCTGAAATCGCAGGAGCCACGCTGGATGAGCGCGATCGACCCGATCGGGAACCCGGCGAAGTCACCCGACTCGCACCCGCTCGTCGACGCGCGGTCGCCCGAGAGGTTGACGTCCACCGCCCGCACCGCCGCCGTCACCGCACCCGTGCCGGTGAACTCCATGGGGTAGAAGGCGTCGATGAACGGGTACGACGTCGCGGCCGGCGCCGTCTGGTCGAGAGTGGAGCCGTCGTACTCGATGAACGAGTACGAGAACGGCTGCCGGCTCACGGTGTAGCCGGCGTCCTCCAGCGTGTCCTGCACGTAGTCCAGCGAAGCCGCATAGCCCGGTGTGCCGGCGGCGCGCGTGCCGCCGTTCGCGTCGGCGATGCCCTGCAGCGCAGACAGCTGGGACGTCAACCCGCCGATCGTCACCGCCTGGGTGAGGGCGGACGTGTCGGGGGCGGGCGCGGCCAGCGCCGGGGCGCCGACGGCTGCGACGGTCAGACCGCCGATGATGAGGGCGGACGCCGCCACGGTGGCCCGGCGTCGGTTTCGATGCATCACTGGTGCTCCTCGTATCCGAGTTGGGGGAGGAGGCGCCGAGTGTGGCGTCACGCGGGAACCTACCGCGCCGAGCGCCCGGACGGAAGGGGCCGGGTCAGCGGGTGACGAGGTCGCCGCTCACGTCGTAGGCGCGCAGCCGGCCGCACATGCCGAATCCTCGTTCGCCCTCGAGCGACGGCGCCTGGGAGACCGCAGCCGAAGCGAGGTACCCCGCGTCGCCGGCGGCGAGCGCCCGGGTGATGTCGAGGCTGTGCGCGGCCTGTGCGGCGGGACCTCGCTCGACGATGCCGGTCCAGTCCGCGGCGCGTCCCTGCACCAGCCGGGCGGCTGCCGCGTGGAACTCCTGCAGGGGCCCGAGGTCGCCGGCCCGCGCGGCGTCCCGCAGGACGAGGAACCCCTCGACCGCGAGATCGCGCCGTCGCGCCGCCGCCGCGGCCCGTGCCTCCAGCGGCTCAGCCGGGAGCGCTGCGGCTGCGGCGTACCGCGCCGCGTCGGCGACGATGTCGGCCGGGAAGGTCATCACGGCGTCGCCCGCCTCGGGAAGCCCCGCGTTGCCCATGACCACAAGCACCTCGAGTCCGCCGTGGTTCACCGCACGGTGGATCGTGCCGGGGGTGAACCACACCACGGAGCCCTTGCGCAGCTTGGTCTCGCGCAGTCCGCCGGGATCGAGCGTGTGCAGCTCGCCGTGCCCGCCGATCACGACGTAGCACTCCGTCGAGGCGAGATGCATGTGCGGGCTGCCGCCGCGGAGGCCGTCGGGAGCGAGGTCGTCGTACACGTCGAGCAGGGTCACGGAAGTGGCGCCGGGAAACGTGGGCGCGGTGTCGATCACGAGAAGCTCCTCTCCCTCTCGATTCAGATTAGGACCGGTTGGAGGATGCCTCGGAGCACGTCGGCGAGCGGCTCCGCAGCATCCGCTCCCCCATCGGCGATGCCGACGGCGTACCGGAACCGCGCGGTCTCGCCGGGAGCGACGACGACCTCTTCGCTGAAGAAGGGCGCGGGATTCAGCGCGGCGAACTCCTCGGAGCGCGCGAACCACTGCGGCGGGTGGTGCGGGTTGGCCGCGTCGTCCAGCATGAGCACGAGCGACGTGGCGTCGACGTCGTCGTGGCGGCCGACGAAGCCCATCCACTCGAAGCGCGCGCCCCGCACGTCGTCGCCCGCGCCGGAGGCGCCGGGCGCGACGAGCGTGCCGTCGGTGAACGAGCGGGGTCCGCGCCAGAACAACCCGCCGTAGCCGGCGTTCTCGCGTCCCTTGGTCGTCGGGGAGCCGATGGCGATCGGTGCGCCCGACACGTTGGTCAGCTGCGTGTCGAAGGTGAGGGCCCACGCATCGTCCGACACGATCTCGGCGGTCAGCGCGCGCTCCTCGGTGAACAGCACGTCCCCCGCCTCCGTGATCCATCGCAGCCCGTGCGCGACCGTGGCACGCTCGCCCGCTTCGAGCTCGAGGGCCCCGCCGTGCTGCTGCACGCCGTTGTTCGGCAGCTGCACGTAGAACTGCCCGTGGACGTAGGTGGGGCCGCCCCAGAAGTTCTCGTCGTTCACGACCGGCAGCGCCCAGGCGATGCCCTTGTGCCACACGTGGTCGTGCGGACGGAAGAGGCTGACGACGTCGCCACGGCGCGTGCGGATCGGGTGCAGATAGGGCTTGGGTGACTCCAGGGGCACCGTCGCGGGCTGATACACGTAGGTGAAGAGGTCGACGTCACCGTCGCGGACCGTGACCGCGGAGCCGATGTCGTGCGTGATCCGCAGCGCGCTCATGCGAGCACCTCCTTCACAGGAGCCCAGGGCACCATCCCGCCGCTCATGGAGCGGACGAAGGGATCCTCGCCGCGCAGCTCCCCCGCCTGGACCGCGGCCCCACGGAACGCGGAGGCGTAGGTGGCCGCGGCGAACTCGAGCGTGTGCCGCGCTTCGGCGAGGTCGACGCCGGGAGCCTCGCCCGCCTCGAGAGCGTCGAGGATCGCGCGGATCTGGTCACGGTGCCCGCTGGTCGCCCCGCTGTCCAAGCCCTCCGCCCAGCGGGTCGCGAGATGCTCGTGGCCTGGCGCCGGGGTGAAGGTCCAGTCCTCGCTGGTGTACCCGTACAGGTGGCGCACCTCGACGGACGCGAACTCGAAGTCGAACCGCAGCCGCGAGGTCTCGTGCGGCGAGACGAGCGAGTTGACGACCGTCGCAAGGGCGTCGTTCTCGAAGCGCACCAGCGCCATCGAGACGTCCTCGGTGTCGGTCGGTCGCAGCTGTCGTGCGGCCAAGGCGGACACCAGCGACCAGCGGCCGAAGATCGCGAACAGCAGATCGAATTGATGGATGCCGTGGCCCATGGTCGGGCCGCCGCCCTCGACATCCCATCGCCCGCGCCACGGCACGTCGAAGTACTCGTCCGGGCGATACCACAGGGTCTCGCAGGTGGCGACGAGGGGCCGGCCGAGGTCACCCCGGGCGACGAGGGCGCCGAGGTGGCGAGCGGCGGCGCCGAACCGGTGCTGGAACACCGTGAGCACCGGCACGCCGGTCTCGGCCTGCACCGCCTCGAGCTCGTCGACCTCGCCGAGCGTGAGCGCGGTGGGCTTCTCGACGAGCGACGGCACGCCCGCGCGCATCGCCTGGATCGCGAGCGGCGTGTGCGTCTGCGGCGGCGTGCACACGTGCACGAGGTCGAGCTCCTCGTTCGCGAAGAGATCCGCCGCGTCGACGTAGACCCGGTCGATGCCGAAGCTCTCGGCGAAGGCGGCGGCGCGCGCACCGTCGAGGTCGACCACGCCGGCGATCTCGACGCGGGGCGAGAGGGCGTTCAGGGCGTCGGCGTGGGCGTGGGCGATGCCGCCGGTGCCGATGATGCCGACGCGGAAGGGTGGGCGGGGTGTGGACATCGTGTCTCGGTCCTTCGTGGTGGGGGCGGGACGGCAGGCGCGGCCCGGGACAACTCGAGCCGCGCCTGCCGAGTCAGGTCACTGATTGAGGACGACGTCCATCTCGGTGAAGAACTGGTCGACGGCTTCATCGACGGTGATCGTGCCGAAGTTCAGCTCGATGCCGATCTGGCGGAACTTGTCCTCGATGGTGCCGTAGCCGGTCACCGGGACCGGCGGCGCGTCGCCCAGCCGGTCGGCGATGGACTCCTCGTAGTCGGCGATCTGCTGGTTGATGCCGTCGAGGCTCGCGCCCGACATCGCCGTCTCGGAAGCCGGGAACCCTCGGTTCGTGCCGAAGACCTCGCCCGTGACCGGGTCGTTCACGAGGAAGTCGATGAGGATCGCGGCGGCCTCGGGGTGGTCCGTCCCCGCGGACGCCGAGAGCAGCATGCCGGCCTTCTTGTAGAGGTCCTTGGCGCCCTTCTTCGTCACCGGCGGGGCGGTGATCTCGAGCTCGGTGTACGGCTCGCCGAGGTTGGCGAGGTAGCTCACGCCGAAGCTGTCCCACGTCATCTCGCTCGTCTGCTGCGCGGTGTCGAAGCCCGTCATCGGCATCGTCTCCTCGAGACGCTGCTGCGGGATGGTGATGCCGTCGCGCAGCTCCTGCCCGGACTCCCAGTAGGCACGAAGCTCGTCTTTCGTGAAGTTCACCTCGCCGTCGTCGGTGAAGAGGTCCTTGCCCTTGGCCCGCTGCTGGATCTCGAAGCTCTGGATGCGGCCGGTGTAGTCCGCCCCGCCCCAGACCTCGACGCCCTTGGCCTTCGCGGCGTCGGTGACCTCCGCCATCCAGTCGTTGTAGTCCTGCCAGTCGCCCTCGTCGAACGGCTCGACGCCGATCTCGTCGAGCAGCACGCTGTTCTGGTACATGCTCCACGCATTCGTGGAGATGGTGATGCCGGTGGTGGCGCCGTCGATCTGTCCGATCTGGAGCACGTTGTCGGGCAGCGGCTCGGTGTCGATGAGCGAGCCGAGATAGGGCGTCAGGTCGAGGAACAGCCCGTTCTCGGCATACTGCCGGAGGTAGTTGATGTCGGTCTGCATGACGTCGGGGAGCCCGCCGCCGGCCGCCTCCGTCTGCCGCTTCTCCCAGTACTCGGGGAAACCGAGGAACGACGTGCTGACCGTGATGTTGGGGTACTCCTCGTGGAAGGCGTCCAGCACCTCGTCGTACAGCTCGGCGCGCACGTCGTTGCCCCAGAACGCGAAGTCCAGAGTCACCTTCTCGTCGGGGTCATAGGTGGGTGCGGTGTGGGGGGGGGGGGCCGGGGCGCCGGCGCGGGCCGGGGGGGGCCAGGCGGCCGGGGCCCCGGCGGGCG
>NZ_JBKFBD010000055.1:0-16894 GCF_053345975.1 Microbacterium sp. C23T
CGACGGGATGCCGGGGGCACCGGCATCCCGTGGCTCGGGGATCGTCAGGCGAAGGCCTCGATGGGCGGGCAGGCGCACACCAGGTTGCGGTCGCCGTAGGCCTGGTCGATGCGGCGGACCGGCGGCCAGTACTTCGTGCGGACCAGCGTGTGAACCGGGTACACGGCGGTCTCCCGCGAGTACGGGTGGTCCCACGACTCGGTGACGACCGACTCGGCCGTGTGCGGGGCGTTCGCGAGGGGATTGTCGCCCTGCGGCCACTCCCCCGCGCCGACACGGTCGGCCTCGGCCTTGATCGCGATCATCGCCTCGATGAAGCGCTCGATCTCGCCGAGGTCCTCGGACTCCGTGGGCTCGACCATGAGCGTGCCCGCCACGGGGAACGACATCGTCGGGGCGTGGAACCCGTAGTCGATGAGACGCTTGGCGACGTCGTCGACCGAGACCCCGGTCGCTTCCTTGAGCGGACGCAGATCGAGGATGCACTCGTGGGCCACGAGCCCGTCCTCGCCGGTGTAGAGCACCGGGTAGTGGTCGCGCAGACGCACGGCGATGTAGTTCGCGGCGAGCACGGCCGCCGCCGTCGCATCACGCAGACCGGAAGCGCCCATCATGCGGACGTACGCCCACGAGATCGGGAGGATGCCGGCCGAGCCGTGCGGTGCGGCCGAGACCGGTCCGCCGTCGAAGACGCCGCCGGCGTGGTCCTTGCGCTGCGACAGCGGATGCGACGGGAGGTAGGGCGCGAGGTGCGCCTTCGCCGCGACCGGGCCGACGCCCGGACCGCCGCCGCCGTGCGGGATGGCGAACGTCTTGTGCAGGTTGAGGTGCGAGACGTCGCCGCCCAGGTCGCCGAAGCGCGCGTAGCCGAGGAGCGCGTTGAGGTTGGCGCCGTCGACGTACACCTGGCCGCCGGCGTCGTGCACGGCCTGCGTGATGTCGAGCACGTCGTGCTCGTACACGCCGTGCGTCGACGGGTACGTGATCATCAGCGCCGCGAGCTCGTCGGCGTGCGCCGCGATCTTCGCGCGGAGGTCGTCGAGGTCGACGTTGCCGGCCTCGTCGCACGCGACGACGACGACGCGCATGCCCGCGAGCACGGCGGACGCGGCGTTCGTTCCGTGCGCCGACGACGGGATGAGGCACACCGTGCGGGCGAGGTCGCCGTTCGCGCGGTGGTAGCCGCGGATCGCCATGAGCCCCGCGAGCTCGCCCTGCGAGCCGGCGTTCGGCTGCAGCGACACCGCGTCGTACCCGGTGACCTCGGCGAGCCACACCTCGAGCTGCTCGATCATGGCGAGGTAGCCGTGCACGTCCTCCTCGGGTGCGAACGGATGCACGCGCGAGAACTCCGGCCACGACACGGCGGCCATCTCGGTCGCCGCGTTGAGCTTCATCGTGCACGAGCCGAGCGGGATCATGCCGCGGTCGAGCGCGTAGTCGCGGTCGGACAGCTGCTTGAGGTAGCGCATCATCGCCGTCTCGGACCGGTGCGAGTTGAACACCGGGTGCGTGAGGAACTCCTCGACGCGATGCAGCCCGGACGGCACGCCCGCCAGGGGCGCAGCATCCGTGAAGGAAAGCACCCGCTCGCCCTGCTCACCCGCACCGAGGAACTCGTTCTCGGGAAGGCCGAAGGCCCACGCCACGGCCGCGAGGTCGTCGGCCGTCGTGGTCTCGTCGACGGAGACGCCGACCGTCGCGTCGTCGACCCAGAAGAGCTGGAACCCACGCTCGCGTGCGCGCTCGATGACGCGGCGCGAAGCACCGGGCGTCGCGACGCGGATGGTGTCGAAGAACGAGTCCGACCGCAGCGACAGGCCGTACGAGCGCAGTCTGTCAGCCAGCGCCGAGGCCTTCTTGGCGACGTCGGTCGCGATCGCGCGGAGGCCGTCGGGCCCGTGGTACACCGCGTACATCGACGCCATGACCGCGAGCAGCACCTGCGACGTGCAGATGTTGGACGTGGCCTTCTCGCGACGGATGTGCTGCTCGCGCGTCTGGAGGGCGAGGCGGTAGGCGGGGTGGCCCGCGGCGTCCTGCGAGACGCCGACGAGGCGGCCCGGCAGCTGCCGCTCGAGTCCCTGACGCACGGCCATGTAGCCGGCGTGCGGACCGCCGAAGCCGAGCGGCACGCCGAAGCGCTGCGTCGTCCCCACGGCGACGTCGGCGCCGAACGAGCCCGGCGATCGCAGCAGCGTGAGGGCGAGGAGATCGGCGGCCACGACGACGAGCGCACCGGCGACGTGCGCCGCGTCGACGACGCCGGACGGGTCCCACACGTGGCCCGACGCGCCGGGGTACTGCACCAGCACGCCGAACAGCTCGTCCGGCAGGGTCGCACCTCGGGCGAGGTCGAGCTCGACGAGCTCGATGCCGACCGCGGCCGCGCGATGCGCGAGCAGGGCCTTCGTCTGGGGCAGCGCGTCGGCGTCGACGACGAACACGTTCGACGACACCTTCGAGCCGCGTCGGGCGACGAGCATGCCCTCGACGACGGCGGTCGACTCGTCGAGCATGGACGCGTTCGCCGTCGCGAGGCCGGTGAGGTCGGTGACCATCGTCTGGAAGTTGATGAGCGCCTCCAGGCGCCCCTGCGAGATCTCGGGCTGGTACGGCGTGTAGGCGGTGTACCAGGAGGGGTTCTCGAGCACGTTGCGGGCGATCACCGACGGCGTGAGCGTGTCGTAGTAGCCGAGCCCGATCATCGGCCGCGCGGTGCGGTTCTGCGACGCCAGCACGCGCAGCTCCGCGAGCGCCTCGGCCTCGGTCGCTGCGGGCGGGATGTCGCTCGTGGCGCGGGGCTTCACATGGATGGATGCCGGAACCGCCGCCTCGACGAGCGCGTCGACGCTGTCGTAGCCCAGGGCGTCGAGCATCGTGCGCTGGGCTGCGGCATCCGTCCCGATGTGACGGTCGGCGAACAGACCCGTCATTCGGCGCCGCCCGTGAGCGAGATGTATGCGTCGCGGTCGAGGAGGTCCGCCACGGACGCGGGGTCGACCGTGATCTTGACGAGCCATCCGGCGCCGAACGGGTCGGCGTTCACGAGGGACGGGTCGTCGACGACGGCGTCGTTGACCGCGACGACCTCGCCCGTCAGCGGCGCGTAGAGCTCGCCGACCGACTTCGTGGACTCGATCTCACCGACGACCGTGGCCGCGGTCACCGAGCTGCCCACGGCGGGCAGCTCGACGAACACCACGTCACCGAGCTTGTCGGCGGCGTACGAGGTGATGCCGACGGTCGCGACGTCGCCGTCGAGGGCGACCCACTCGTGCTCGGCGGTGTACTTGAGGGCGGTGAGATCGGTCATTTGTTCCTCCGGTAGAAGGGCAGGTCGGTCACGGTCGCGGGGATGCGGGTGCCCCGCACGTCGATGAAGAGCTCGGTGCCGGGAGCGCTCGCGGCGGGTGAGACGAACGCCATGGCGATGGGATGCCCCAGGGTCGGGCTGAGCGCGCCGCTCGTGATCTCGCCCACGGGGGTGGCGGCGTCGGCGCCGTCGAACACGGCGTAGCCGGCACGGCCGGCGCGACGGCCTTCACTCGAAAGGCCGACGAGGACGGGAGCGTCGGACGCGACCACGGCGCCAAGGCCCGCCTTGCCGACGAAGTCGTCCTTGTCGACCGCCACGACGCGGCCGAGGCCCGCCTGGGCGGGGACGATGTCGAGCGACAGCTCGTGGCCGTACAGCGGCATGCCGGCCTCCAGGCGGAGCGTGTCGCGCGCGGCGAGCCCGGCGGGCACAAGCCCCCGCGGCTCGCCCGCGCCGAGGAGGGCGTCCCACAGCGCGGCCGCGGCACGGTTCGGCACGAGGAGCTCGAAGCCGTCCTCCCCGGTGTACCCGGTGCGCGCGATGAACAGAGGCTCGCCGTCGAACGTCCCGGAGGACCACGCGTAGTAGCCGAGGTCGGCGAACGCGGGCACGACATCGGCGATGCCTGCGGTCGCCTCGACGATCTCGAGCGCAGCGGGTCCCTGCACCGCGATGAGGGACGTGTCGTCGGTCTGATCCTCGAGCTCGACCTCGAAGCCGTCGATGCGGTCCGCGAACGCCGCAGCGACAGCATCCCGGTTCCCGGCGTTGGCGATCACGAGGAAGCGGTCGTCGGCGAGGCGGTAGACGATGACGTCGTCGACGATGCCGCCGGACTCGGCGAGCACGAGCGAGTACTTCGCCTTGCCGAGGCGCATCGGCGAGATCGCGCCGGCGAGGGCGTAGTCGAGGAACGCGCCCGAGCCCGACCCGCTGACGAGGAACTCGGCCATGTGCGAGATGTCGAAGAGGCCCGCACCGCCGCGCACGGCGTGGTGCTCGGCGAGGTCGGAGCTGTAGCGCACGGGCATGAGCCAGCCGCCGAAGTCGGTGAAGGAGGCGCCGAGCGCCTCGTGGCGGTCGTGCAGGGCAGTCGTACGGAGTTCTGTCATGAGTTCTCCCGGTCGCGGACGGGCAGGCGTCCGATCGACGCCTGTGAACTCCCCCTCTGTCATGGGCCTGAGAGTTTCGCCCGTCCTGCTAGGGAGCGGGTTTTCACCGTCGGCGGATCCTCGCTGCGCGAGAATCGCTTTCCAGAGTCGGCCTGCCCGAACGGTACGCGTACCTGAGAGATTGGCGGGGAGGCTTGCTCCTTCGGTGCTCGGCGATCGCGCTGCCGAGGCTCTCCCGCCCGGGTGATGGGCCGTTATTGACTTGCGGAGCAAGCATACCGGTCGGTGCCGTCAGCCGACGCAGGAGCCCGTCGACACGGTGTTCGTGAGCGAAGGCGCGCGATCGGCGACCGGGGTGAGCTCGGCCATCGTCATGGCGTACCCGACGTTGTCGTCGTTCTCGGCCCGCGCGAACACGACGCCGGCGACTTCGCCGTCGCCCGTCAGCAGAGGGCCGCCCGAGTTTCCCGGGCGCACGACGGCCTGCAGCGAATAGATCTCGCGCGGGTTCCACGAGCTGTCGTACACGTCCGGCACGTTCGCGACGCCCACCGACTGCACGCTCGCCGACACCATCGTGAACGGGCCGCCGTACGGGTAGCCCTGCACGACCGCGGCGGCGCCCGCCGCGAGCGTGGGAGAGAACGGCAGGGCGGTGGCGTCCAGGTCGTCCACGGCGATCACCGCGAGGTCGTCGATCGGGTCGAAGTAGACGATGCGCCCCTCCCGTGCGGGCACTCCCGGCAGCTCGACGATGGGCGTGTCGACGCCGGCGACGACGTGGGCGTTGGTCACGACGCGGTCCTCGGCGACGACGAAGCCGGTGCCCGACGATCCGCGCCCGCAGGCGTACGCATTCCCCGACACGCGGGCGACGGATGCTGCGGCCCGCTGCAGCTCGGGATCGTCCAGGGCGACCGGGGGCGCAGGCTCCGCGGTCCCCGGTCCGAGCAGCAGCCCGAGGCCCGGCAGTCCGTCGTCGAGCACGGCGCCGCGCAGCTGTGCGAGGGCGGCGGCGACGGGGTCGGGGGTGGCGGCCTCGATGCCGCGCAGGATGGCCGACGACGCCACAGCCGACGAGATGACGGGGATGCCGGCGACCGCGATCGCGGGGGCGACGAGCGCCAGCGCGAGGATTGCGGCGACGACCGAGGCGATGCCGCCGAGGAAGCGCTCGATCCCCCGCAGCTTCAGCCGGTCGGCGCCGGAGCGCAGTGCCGAGCCGATCGCCGAGCCCACCGCCGCGCCGGCGAAGACCAGACCGAGGGCGGTGAGGAGCACGGCGGGGCCGCGCCACACCGGCGACGGCACCCAGGCGCTCACCAGCGGGGTCAGCCAGAACGCTGCGAACGCGCCCGCTGCGAGACCCGCCAAGGTGCCGATGCTCGCGAAGAAGCCGCGCTGGACGCCGGCGACGCAGGCGGCGATGAGGAGGAGGACGACGATCACGTCGACGACGATCATCCTCACCCCTTCCCGACGGGACCCGTCTCGTCAGGCTACGCATCGAGGCTGGGAGAGGACCCCGATCGGCCGCCCGGGCGTGTCGGGAGGACCCGCGTGCAGAGGCGGGTCAGCGGCGCTCGGCGGCGAGCTCCCTACGCACCTCGTCGCGCAGCATCCCCTGGTTCTCGGGATCCGGTGCGGCGCCCAGCAGAGTGCGGGTGTAGTCGTGCTGCGGATCGAGGATCACGTCGTCGGCGCGGCCGCGCTCGACGATGTCGCCGCGATACATCACCAGGATCTCGTCGGAGAAGTGCCGGGCCGTGGCGAGGTCGTGGGTGATGTAGAGCACCCCGAGGTGGTCCTCGCGCTGCAGCTGCGCCAGCAGATTCAGCACGCCGAGGCGGATGGACACGTCGAGCATCGAGACCGGCTCGTCGGCGATGATGAACTGCGCGCCGGGCGCGAGCGCCCGAGCGATCGCCACGCGCTGGCGCTGACCGCCCGACAGCTCGTGCGGACGACGCTCTGCCATCTTGTCGCTCGGCGTGAGCCGCACCCTCTCGAGGAGCTCGAGCACGCGCTGACGCACCTCGTCGCGGCCGATCCCCGGGTTGTGGATGCGCAGCGGACGCTCCAGATGGTGCTCGATCGAATGGAACGGGTTCAGCGACGCGAACGGGTCCTGGAAGACCATCTGCACGTCGCCGCGATACGCGCCGACGTCGCGGCTGCGGCGGCCGGCGGGTGTACCGTCGAGCAGGATCTGCCCGCTCGTCGGCGTCTCGAGCCGGGCCAGCATCTTGGCGATCGTCGACTTGCCCGAGCCCGACTCCCCCACCAGCGCGATGGTGCGGCCGGCCTCGAGCGTGAACGACACGTCCTTCACCGCGTGGAGGGTCGAGAACTTCAGGCCGCTGCGCAGCCGGAAGTCCTTGACCAGGTTCCGTGCCTCCAGCGTGCGCGGTGAGCCCGCGACCGGGTTCTGAGCGCTCATGCGGCCCCTCCTTCTGCTGAGGCCGCGCCCAGCGTCGCCGAGATGGGCTGATGGCCGGTGCGCACGAAGTCGCCCCGGTCGCCGCGCAGGCTCGGGAAGCTCGACAGCAGCTTCTTCGTGTAGTCGTGCTGCGGCGTGCGGTAGATGTCGGTCGCGGTGCCGAGCTCGACGATCTCGCCCTGAAGCATCACCGCGATGCGGTCGGAGATCTCGATCAGCATCGGCAGGTCGTGGGTGATGAAGATGACCGCGAACCCGAGCTTCTCGCGCAGGCGCATGATCTCGCGGATGATGCCGCGCTGCACCACGACATCGAGGGCCGTGGTCGGCTCGTCCATGATCATGACCTGCGGGTCGAGCGCGAGCGCCATCGCGATCATGACGCGCTGCCGCATGCCGCCGGACAGCTCGTGCGGGAAGCTGGTGAGGCGTTTGGGGTCGACGCCGACCAGTTCGAGGAGCTCCTCGCTGCGCCGCTGCTTGTCGCGCTTGGACATCTCGGGGCGGTGGGTCGTGAAGACGTCGAACAGCTGCGCCCTGACGTTGATGACCGGGTTGAGCGAGTTCATCGCGCCCTGGAACACCATCGACACCTTGTCCCAGCGGAACCGGCGCAGCTCCTCGTCGGCGAGGCCGACGACGTCGATGTCCTCGCCCGACCGGTCGTGGAACACGACGTCGCCCGCAGTCATCAGCGCCGGCGGCTTGAGCAGCCGGTTGATGCCGTACGCGAGGGTCGACTTTCCGCACCCGGACTCGCCGGCGAGTCCCAGGATCTCACCGCGGTGGAGCGTGAGCGACACATCGCGCACTGCTTTGACCGGCGGATCGACTTCGTACTCGATCGAGATGTTGCGCGCGGTGAGGACGGCGTCGCCGTTCATGCCTCGCCTCCGTTCGTGACGTGGACCGACTCGACACCCCGGCCGGCGCGCTTGGCCTGGCGCACGCGCCGGGCGTTCTCGGGTGCGAGCCGCAGCTTCGGGTTGATGATCTCGTCGATCGAGAAGTTGATGAGCGACAGGCCCGCGCCGAGGAGCGCGATCATGAGGCCGGGCGGCACGAACCACCACCAGGCGCCGGTGCCGAGCGCCTGGCCGGTCTGCGCGTCGTTGAGCATCGTGCCCCACGTGATCGAGCCGGTCGGCCCGAGCCCGAGGTAGGAGAGGCCCGCCTCGCCGAGGATCGCGAAGATGATCGCGAAGAGGAACTGGGCGGCCAGCAGCGGCAGCAGGTTCGGGAGGATCTCGACGCGGATGATGCGCGCCGTCTTCTCCCCCGCGACCCGGCTGGCGGCCACGTAGTCGCGCGACCGCAGCGAGCGCGCCTGCGCCCTCAGAACGACCGCGGACCCCGCCCACCCCGTGATTCCGAGGACGAGGGCCACCAGCATCCAACTTCTTCCGGGGATGTAGGTGGCGATCACCATCACCAGCGGCAGACCCGGGATGACCAGCATGATGTTCGTGAAGAGCGACAGGATCTCGTCCCACCAGCCGCCCTTGTAGCCGGCGAGGATGCCGAACACGATCGACAGGATCAGGGCGATGAGGCCCGCGACGATGCCCACCATGAGGGAGCCGCGTGTGCCCCAGGCGAGCTGGGCGAGCACGTCGTAGCCGAGCTTGGTCGTGCCGAGCCAGTGCTCCGCGCTCGGCGGCGAGAGCGCCGGGTTGTCGGAGTCAGTCGGGTCCTGGCAGAACAGCGGCCCGAGGATGCCGAAGAGGGTGATGCCGATGACGATGGTGAGGCCGAGCGCGAGCTTCAGCGACATCCTCGGCAGCAGCTGGCGGAAGCCGCGGCGCGCGGCGCGCGCCTCGTCGCGCGCCGCCTCGACGTCGGCGTCGACGGGCGGCGACATCATCGCGCCCGGCGCGATGAGGGTGGGGTCGATCGTGCGGTCGGAGAGGGTCTCGGGGAGACTCTCGTAGTCGGTCGACGTGTCGGTCACTTCGAGCCTCTCAGACATTGTGGCGCGCCCTCGGGTCGATGAATCCGTAGACGATGTCCATGATGAAGTTCGCCGCGAGCACCGCGATCGTGATCACCAGGAAGACGCCCTGCATCAGCGCGTAGTCGCTGTTCTGCACCGACTGGATCATGAGCTTGCCGATGCCGGGATAGGTGAACACCTGCTCCATGACGATGGAGCCCGCCACGACGAACCCGAGCGAGATGCCGAACCCGGCGATCGACGGGATCGCCGCGTTGCGGGTCGCGTAGGTGCGAAGGATGCGCACCGGTTTCAGGCCCTTGGCCTCGGCGGTGACGATGTAGTCCTCCGAGACGGTCGACACCATCATGTTGCGCATGCCGAGCAGCCACCCGCCGACCGAGCTCAGCACGATCGTGAGCGCTGGAAGGAACCCGTGGTAAACGGCGCTTCCGAGGAACGCCCAGCTCCACTCCGGGCCTTCGGGGAAGGCCCACACGTCGTAGCCGCCGAAGATCGGGAACCAGCCCAGCGCGACGGAGAAGATCGCGATGAGCACCAGGGCGAGCCAGAAGTAGGGGATGGACTGCAGCACCGTCGTGAACGGCACCAGGTGGTCGACCCACGTGCCGCGGCGCCACCCCACCCAGGCGCCGATGCCGACGCCGAGGACGAACGAGATGACGGTGGCGAGACCCACCAGGATCACCGTCCACGGCAGCGCAGCGGCGATGAGGTCCGTCACCGGGGCCGGGTACTTCGTGATGGAGATGCCCAGGTCTCCCTGCAGCATCCGGCCCCAGTACGCGACGTACTGGTCCCACATCGACGACGAGTCGCCGCCGAGCAGGGTCTTGATGTTGCGGACCGTGGTCTCGTTGATCTCCCCGCCGGCACGCTGCATCTTCGCGAGGAGGATGTCGGCGGGGTCGCCGGGCAGAAGCCTCGGCAGGAGGAAGTTGAGGGAGATCGTCGCCCAGAGTGTCACCACATAGAACGCGATCCGCCGCGCATAGAACTTCATCGCAGCCTGCTCCTCCGTGCCGCGGCTTCTGCCCGGTCGTGCATTACTTCACCGGCTCCAGGTGCTGGAGCACGTAGCCGGCCGCCACCGAGCCCCAGGCCGGCGGGAACGCGTACAGGTCGTCCTCGGTCGGCCAGCCCGTGAAGTCCTTCGTGTTGAAGAACGTCTGGGTCGCGTTGATCACCAGCGGGATGTACGGGAGGTCGCGGACGATCTCGGTCTGCAGGGTGGCGTACGCCTCCTGCTTGACGGCCTCGTCGTTCGTGGCGGCGGCCGCGGCGACGGCCTCGTTCACGATCGCGTTGTCGTAGCGGCTGAAGTTCCAGCGGCCGGCGGGGACCTCTTCGCCGACCTGCGAGGTCGACTCACCGGCGAACCAGTCCTTGTAGATCTGGAACGGGTCGGCGACCGAGGTGCCGATGACGCCGCCCATGATCAGCTGGTACTCCCCGGTCTGGCGTGCATCGGAGAACTCCTGCCACTGCACCGTCGAGGCGTTGACCTTGATGCCGGCCTCCGCTGCCTGCTCGCTGATGAGCTTGGCCGCGTCGTTGTAGTCCGTCCAGCCGTCGACCGAGATGAGGCTCAGCTCGATCGGGGTGCCGTCCTTGCCGTAGAAGCCGTCGCCGCCCTTGGTGTAGCCGGCGGCCTCGAGGATCTCACCGGCGGCCGCGGCATCCGGCGACTGCGGGCTGACCTCGTTGGCCGGGTCGGCGACCCACTTCTGGTCGCGCGGGAGCAGGGCGAAGGTCGGCGAGATGTCGCCGGTCAGGCCGACGAACGCCTTCTCCTTGATGGTGCCGCGGTCGATCGCGACGTTGAGCGCCTGGCGCACCGCGACGTCGGTTTGCGGGCCCGTGCAACCGAGCTCGGCGTTCGAGCAGGTGTAGAGCACGGTCGGGTCCTGCGGCGTGTTCAGCATGCTGATGACGCCGTTCGAGGTCACCGAGTCGGGGTTGGGCACGAACATGCCGGTCCAGTCGAGCTCGCCCGCGGTGAGCAGGTCCTGCGCGGACTGGTTGGCGTCGATGCCGATGTACTGCACCTTCTTGATCGCCGGCACGCCCTCCTCACGGAAGTTCTCGTTCGCGACGACGGTGTAGGAGGCATCCGTCACCTTGTCGACGACGTACGGGCCGGTGCCCACCGGCTCCTCGTCGGTGAAGGTCGTGTAGTCGTCGACCTCCGACCAGATGTGCTCGGGCAGCATCCAGGTGGTGCCGAGGATCTGGAACTCGTTCGTGAACTGCGGCGTCTCGTAGGTCAGGACGAGCGTGGTGTCGTCGGGGGCCTCCGCCGAGATGAGACCGTCGCGGTGGTTCGGCTCGTAGTTGAAGGTGAACGCGGCGTCTTCCGCCGTGAAGTCCTCACCGTCGCTCCACTTCACGCCGTCCTTGAGCGTCACCGTGATGACGGTGCCGTCCTCGTTGTACTCGAAGCTCTCGCCGAGCATGGGGGCCGGCGCGTCGTCGGCGGTCTTGTTGTAGAAGAACAGCGGCTCGTAGATCGGACCGAGCGCGGCATGCAGCACGCTCGGCGAGAAGGGGTTGAAGTTCGCCTCGATCGGAGTCTGGCTTCCGGCCCAGACCCGCAGCGTGCGGCCCTCGGAATCGCCGCTGTCGTTGCCGCCGCCAGTGGCGCAGCCCGACAGGCCGAGACCGAGGATGGCTGCCCCGGCGACGGCGATGAGCGCCGCTCGGCGCTTCGCGTTTCGAATCATCGTTGGTTCTTTCTCTCGTGCGGCATTGCAGGGAGGAGGTGCGCGGGCACCCGGTGCATTCATTAAGTACTGATCCTTAACAAATGAGTGTTAGTAAACCTAACAAACATTCCCACTCCTGCGCATCCTGGGAACGCACTGAGTACGTCACGTCTTCGCAACGGTTCGGTCCGGGCTGGTGGGTCGCGACGGGTGTTACGGGAGGGGTTTGGCTTCTGGTCAGAGTGACACTATGATCGGATCAGACAGTTAGAGTCACCATGACCAGAACAGCACCTGACCCCCACTCCCCCAGCGCCCCGGCCGACGCCGACACGATCCGCGTCGCGGTGTCGACGGTGATCTTCACCCTCCGCCGGCTCCCCGGAAGCGACGCCGTGCAGGTCGTCCTGCCGCTGGTGCGGCGCACGCGCGATCCGCACGAGGGCCAGTGGGCGCTCCCCGGCGGATGGCTGGACGCGACGGAGGGACTGGATGCTGCGGCATCCCGTACCCTCGCCGAGACGACCGGGCTGGCACCGAGCTATCTCGAGCAGCTGTACGCGTTCGGCGCCGTCGACCGCTCCCCCACGCGGGTCGTCTCGATCGTGTACTGGGCGCTCCTGCGCGCGGACGAGATCACCGACGGATCCGTCGAGAACGTGCAGTGGTTCGACGCGGCCGCCCTCCCGGAACTCGCCTTCGACCACAACGAGATCGTCGACTACGCGCTGTGGCGCCTGCGCAACAAGGTCGGCTACAGCCGCATCGCCCACGGCCTCCTCGCCGACGAGTTCACGCTCGCCGACCTGCGCGAGGTCTACGAGGCGATCCTCGGCCGCCGCCTCGACCCGGCGAACTTCCGCCGTCAGGTCGAGAACTCCGGCACCCTCATCCCCACCGACCGCTTCCGCACCGGAAGCCACCGCCCCGCGCGGCTCTACCGCTACAACCAGGACGTCGAGCTCGCCGACCGCGGCCCGCTCGACGCCCGCCACTGATCCCCCGAACGGAGCACCCGACATGCCTGCGGTGAATATCACCCTCCAGCCCCGCCCCGAACTGGACGCCTCGGTCGACCACGCCATCCAGGCGATCGTCGCGGGCGCCGTCGTCGGCGAGACCTGCAACACCGATCTCGCCGCCGGCCCCTGGGACTTCGACACGCGCCCCGGGTACGGCCCCGGCTCGTCGATGGGCGACGTCATCCCCACCGGGTCGCCGCGCCAGGGCGAGCTGCCCCGCGAGTACCGCGAGGCGTCCGAGGCCGAGCTCGACGAGCGCATCCGCGCCGCGAAGGCGACGCTCGGCGACCGCGTCGTCGTGCTCGGGCACTTCTACCAGCGCGAAGAGGTCGTGGTGCACGCCGACTACGTGGGCGACTCGTTCCAGCTCGCGAACGCGGCGCTGGAGCACCCCGACGCCGAGGCGATCGTGTTCTGCGGCGTCCACTTCATGGCCGAGACCGCCGATCTGCTGTCACGTCCCGAGCAGGCCGTGATCCTCCCGAATCTCGCGGCCGGCTGCTCGATGGCCGACATGGCCGACATCGACCAGGTCGAGGAGTGCTGGGAGCAGCTCGCCGACGTCTACGGCGACATGGACGCCGTCGACGAGGACGGGCGCGTTCCCGTCATCCCCGTGACGTACATGAACTCCTCGGCCGCCATCAAGGGGTTCGTCGGACGCCACGGCGGCATCGTGTGCACGTCGTCGAACGCGCGGACGGTGCTGGAGTGGGCGTTCCAGCACGGACGCCGCGTGCTGTTCTTCCCCGACCAGCACCTCGGCCGCAACACCGCCAAGGCGATGGGCGTGCCGCTCGAGCAGATGCCGATGTGGAATCCGCGGAAGCCGTTCGGCGGCTCCGACACCGCCACGCTCGCCGACGCCCGCGTCATCCTGTGGCACGGCTTCTGCTCGGTGCACCGCCGATTCTCGGTCGACCAGATCGACAGGGCCCGCGCCGAGCACCCGGGCGTGCGCGTGATCGTGCACCCCGAGTGCCCGATGGAGGTCGTCGACGCCGCCGACGAGGCCGGCTCGACGGACTACATCCGCAAGGCGATCGAGGCAGCGACGGAGCCGACCACGTTCGCGATCGGCACCGAGGTGAACCTCGTGCAGCGCCTCGCCGCCGACCACCCGCAGCACACGATCTTCTGCCTCGACCCGGTCGTGTGCCCCTGCTCGACGATGTACCGCATCCACCCCGGCTACCTCGCGTGGGTGCTCGAGGGTCTCGTCGCGGGCGAGGTGCGCAACCGCATCACGGTGCCGGCTTCCGTTGCGGATCCGGCACGGGTGGCGCTGGAGCGGATGCTGGCGGCCAAGCCGCCGGCAGCACCCGCGGCCGCGTGGGAGAACGCCTCATGACGGTGCACGAAACCGAAGGCGGGCCGGGTGCCATCGTGGTGGGCTCGGGCATCGCCGGGCTGCTCACCGCCCTGCACGCGGTCGAGCACGGCTGCCGCGTCACGCTCGTGACGAAGGACGTGCTCGAGCACGCCAACACCCGCTTCGCACAGGGCGGGATCGCGGGCGTGATGTTCGACGACGACCGCGCCGACGACCACGTGCGCGACACGCTGGTCGCCGGCGCGGGTCTCAGCGATCCGGCCGCGGTGCGCGTGCTCGTCGACGAGGGTCCCGCGCGGATCCGCGAGCTGATCGCGCTCGGCGTCGCGTTCGACCGCGACGCCACCGGCGGTTTCGTGAAGGGGCTCGAGGCCGCGCACTCCTATCCCCGCATCCTCCACGCCGGCGGCGACGCCACCGGAACGGCCATCGAGAAGGCGCTCGTCGCGCGGCTGCGCGCCAGCGACGTCGTGGTGATCGAGCACGCATTCCTCGTCGACCTCGTCCTGACGGACGGTCGCGTCAGCGGCGTCGAACTGATCGTCGGTGATTCGGTCCCCACGCCTTCTCCACGCACCGCTGACGCGTTGCGCGGAGCCTCCGGGCGCGTGGGCCCAGCTGCGGCCGGCCGTCGCGAGATCGTCACGGCCGACGCGGTCGTGCTCGCGACCGGCGGCGCGGGCGAGCTGTACGCACACTCGACCAACCCCGAGGTGGCCACGGGCGACGGCATCGCCGCAGCGATCCGTGCCGGCGCCGACGTCGCGGACCTCGAGTTCTTCCAGTTCCACCCGACCGTGCTGGCGGTGGGCGACTCGTTCCTGGTCTCGGAGGCCGTGCGCGGCGAGGGCGCGACCCTCGTCGACGAGCACGGCCGCCGGTTCGCGTTCGACGCGCACCCCGACGGCGAGCTCGCGCCCCGCGACGTGGTGGCCCGCGCGATCGCACGGCAGATGGAGGCGCAGCACGGCCGCCCGGTGTTCCTGGACGCGACGCACATCCACTCCGAGGATGCCGATGAGCGCGCGGCCTTCCTCGCCCGCCGCTTCCCCACCATCGACCGCGCGGTGCGCGAGCGGGGCCTGGACTGGGCGCGCGAGCCGATCCCGGTCACGCCGGCTGCGCACTACCTGATGGGCGGCGTCAGCACCGATCTGTTCGGCCGCACCACCCTGCCCGGCCTCTACGCCGTGGGCGAGGTCGCGCGCACCGGCGTGCACGGCGCGAACCGTCTGGCCTCGAACTCGCTGCTCGAGGGCGCCGTGTTCGGCGCACGCGCGGGTGACGTCATCGCCGAGGACGCGGCCTCCGGATCCTGGCCAGTCCTCCCCGCACCCGCCCTCACCGCGAGCAGGCGCGGCGGCGACACCGCAGACGCACCGGCGTTCTCGCGGCCGGCGCTGCAGGAGCTCCTCTGGGACGATGCTGGACTCGTGCGGGATGAAGCGGGCCTCGGGCACGCAGCATCCGTCATCTCGACCTGGCGCGCGCAGCAGCGCACCCCGGTCACCGAGCACGACTTCGAGGACGAGAACCTGCTCCTCGTCGCCGAGCACCTCGTCGCGGCCGCCCTCGCGCGCCGCGAGTCGGTCGGCGCGCACTTCCGCTCCGACGGGACGCCCGCGGAGGCTCCCGCCCTTCTCGCCGCAGCGCGTGGCACCGCCGCTCAGAACTCCCCCGCCTCGCACCTCTCGAAGGAGCCCGTCGCATGCTGACCCGCGCCGTGATCGACCGTGCCGTCGCCGCAGCCCTCGAAGAGGACGCGCCGTGGGGCGACCTCACCAGCGAGGCGCTGATCCCCGAGAACGCGGTCGCCCGCGCCGATCTCGTCGCGCGCGAACGGGGCGTGTTCTCTGGTGGCGAGGTGTTCGAGGCGGCGTTCCGGCTCACCGACCCGGCGATCGACGTCGAGCTGGTCGTCGAGGACGGCGAGTGGTTCGAACCCGGCGCCGTGCTGGCGGTCGTCACCGGTCCGGCGCGCGGCGTGCTCACGGCCGAGCGGATCGGCCTCAACTTCGTGCAGCGGATGTCGGGCATCGCGACCATCACCGGCACCTATGTGGCCGAGGTCGCGCACACCGGCACGCGCATCGCCGACACGCGCAAGACCACCCCGGGCCTGCGTGCCTTCGAGCGCAAGGCCGTGCGCGACGGCGGCGGGCGCAACCACCGCCACTCGCTGTCGGACGCGGTGATGGCGAAGGACAACCACCTCGCGGTCCTCGCGCAGAAGGGCGTCTCGCCGACGGCGGCGCTCCTCGCCGCGAAGGACCTCCTCCCCCACACGACGCACATCGAGGTCGAGGTCGACCGGCTCGAGCAGATCGAGCCGGTGCTCGCCGCCGGCATCGGCACGATCATGCTCGACAACTTCTCCCTCGACGACCTGCGCATGGGCGTCACCCAAGTCGCCGGCCGGGCGACGGTCGAGGCATCCGGCGGGGTATCGCTCGACACCGTGCGCGCGATCGCCGAGACCGGCGTCGACGTGATCTCGGTCGGCGCGCTCACCCACTCTGCGCGCGCCCTCGATCTCGGGCTCGACGTGCGCATCGACGCCGCCTGATCCACCCCGGAGCACCCGATGAGCATGCTGTACCTCGACAACGCCGCGACCACGCCGGTGCGCCCCGAGGTGCTCGAGGCGATGATGCCGTACCTGACCCGCTGGTACGGCAACGCGTCGAGCCACCACACCGTGGGCGAGGCGGCGGCCGACGCCCTGGCAGACGCCCGGGCGCGCGTGGCAGGCATGCTCGGCCTCCGCGCCGGCGACGTGGTCTTCACCTCCGGCGGCACCGAGGCGAACAACCTCGCGATCAAGGGCATCGCGATCGCCGCCGCCCTCCGTCGCGACGACCGCCGCGCGCACGTCGTGACGACGCCGATCGAGCACGAGTCGGTGCTCGAGTCGGTCGACTACCTCGAACGCGTGCACGGGTTCGAGGCGAGGGGGGGGGCCCCCGGCGGGCACGCGCGCGGGTCGGCGGGGGCGGTCGCAGGGAGGCG
>NZ_JBKFBD010000056.1:0-11147 GCF_053345975.1 Microbacterium sp. C23T
GCCTGAGGGCCCGGCACCCCCCCCCGCCCCCCCCGGGCCCCGCCACCGACCGCGTGCTCGACGTCCGCCTCACGGAGGCCGGCCGGCGCCTGCGCGCGCAGGCGCTGGAGGTTCCCGGCAAGGTGATGGCGAGCGTGGGGACGGATGCCGCGGCGCTCCTGGCGCTCCGCGACGCACTGCAGCCCTTCGCCGGCGCCCGCTGATCAGGGCCGCTCATTAACGCGTCTTCGCGCACGGCGAACGGCTCCCAGCCCCCGTGTCGGAGGCCCCATTTAGACTTGTCGGGTGCCCATCGTCCCTGTCGCCCTGCCCGCAAACATGCCCGGAAACTCTGTCGGCGGTAGCAGCGGAAAGCTCAGCGTCCGCGGTGCCCGCGTGCACAACCTCAAGGATGTCGACCTCGACATCCCGCGCGATTCGCTCGTCGTCTTCACCGGCCTCTCCGGCTCGGGCAAGTCGAGCCTGGCGTTCGACACGATCTTCGCCGAGGGCCAGCGCCGCTACGTCGAGTCGCTGAGCGCCTACGCGCGGCAGTTCCTGGGGCAGGTCGACCGTCCCGACGTCGACTTCATCGAGGGCCTCAGCCCCGCCGTCTCGATCGACCAGAAGTCCACGAACCGCAACCCACGGTCGACGGTCGGCACGATCACCGAGATCCACGACTACATGCGTCTGCTGTGGGCGCGCATCGGCGTGCCCCACTGTCCCGACTGCGGCTCGGTCATCCAGCGCCAGACGGTGCAGCAGATCGCCGACCAGCTCATGGAGCTGCCTGAGCGCACGCGCTACCAGATCGTCGCCCCCGTCGTCTCGCAGAAGAAGGGCGAGTTCGTCGACCTCTTCAAGGAGCTCGGCGCGAAGGGCTACGCCCGCGCCATCGTCGACGGCGAGCTGATCCAGCTCGCCGAGCCGCCGGCGCTCAAGAAGAGCTACAAGCACGACATCGCGGTCGTGGTCGACCGTCTCGTCGCGGCTCCCGGCATCCTGGACCGCGTCACCGACTCCGTCGAGACCGCGCTGTCGCTCGCGGGCGGCGTCGTGCAGGTCAACTTCGTCGATGAAGAGGGGGATGCCGCGTGGCAGTCCTTCTCCGAGAAGCTCGCGTGCCCGAACGGCCACCCGCTGCAGCTCACCGAGATCGAGCCCCGCACCTTCTCGTTCAACGCGCCGTTCGGCGCGTGCCCCGCGTGCTCGGGCCTCGGGACCCGCATGTCGGTCGACGTCGAGCTCATGCTGGGCGACGAGGACCTGTCGATCCGCGAGGGCGTCCTCATCCCGTGGACGACGCAGGGCAAGGGCCTCTTCCAGTACTACGAGCGCCTGCTCGAAGGACTCGCGGCCGACCTGGCCTTCTCGCTCGACACGCCGTGGAAGCGCCTCCCGTCCGAGGTGCGCGAGGCGGTGCTGCGCGGTGAGAACTACAAGGTCACGGTCAAGTGGAAGAACCGCTACGGCCGCGAGATGCGCTACTCGTCAGGCTTCGAGGGCGTCGTGCCCTACATCGAGCGGCAGTACACGCAGGCAGAGTCCGACACGCAGCGGCAGCGCTGGTCGGAGTACCTCCGAGAGGTGCCGTGCCCGGTGTGCGACGGCGCCCGGCTCAAGCCCGAAGTGCTGGCCGTGCAGGTGCACGGGCACTCCATCGCGGATGCCTCGCGCCTGAGCCTGGGCGAGGCGCGGGAGTACTTCGCGAAGCTGACGCTCACCGATCGCGAAGCGACGATCGCCGCGCAGGTGCTGCGCGAGATCCGCCTCCGGCTGGACTTCCTGATCCGCGTCGGCCTCGACTATCTGAGCCTGAGCCGCGCCGCGGCGACGCTCTCGGGCGGCGAGGCGCAGCGCATCCGGCTCGCGACCCAGATCGGCTCCGGCCTCACCGGCGTGCTGTACGTGCTCGACGAGCCGTCGATCGGCCTCCACCAGCGCGACAACCGCCGCCTCATCGAGACCCTCGTGGCGCTGCGCGACCTCGGCAACACGCTCATCGTGGTCGAGCACGACGAGGAGACGATCCACGCCGCGGACTGGGTGGTCGACATCGGCCCCGGTGCGGGCGTCAACGGCGGTGAGGTCGTGCACTCCGGCCCGATCGGCGAGCTCCTCGCCGACCCCGACTCGATCACCGGCGATTACCTGTCGGGCCGCCGCTCCATTCCCACCCCCAAGAAGCGCCGCAAGATCGACAAGAAGCGTCAGGTGTCGGTCGTCGGCGCGCGCGAGAACAACCTCAAGAACGTGACGGTCGACTTCCCGCTCGGCGTCCTCACGGCGGTCACCGGGGTCAGCGGCTCGGGCAAATCCTCGCTGGTCAACGGCATCCTGTACCAGGTCCTCGCGACGCGTCTCAACGGCGCCCGCCGGGTCGCCGGCAAGCACACGCGCGTGACCGGGCTCGACAACCTCGACAAGGTCGTGCACGTCGACCAGGCGCCGATCGGCCGCACGCCGCGGTCGAACCCGGCGACCTACACCGGCGTGTTCGACCGCATCCGCACGCTGTTCAGCGAGACGCCCGAGGCCAAGGTGCGCGGCTACCAGCCGGGGCGCTTCAGCTTCAACGTCAAGGGCGGCCGCTGCGAGGCGTGCTCGGGCGACGGCACGATCAAGATCGAGATGAACTTCCTGCCCGACGTCTACGTCGACTGCGAGGTCTGCCACGGCAAGCGGTACAACCGCGACACCCTCGCGGTGCACTATAAGGGCAAGAACATCGCCGAGGTGCTCGAGATGCCGATCGCCGAGGCGGCGGAGTTCTTCGAGCCGATCCAGGCGATCCACCGCTACCTGAAGACGCTCGTCGACGTGGGGCTCGGGTACGTGCGGCTCGGCCAGTCCGCGACGACGCTCTCGGGCGGCGAGGCGCAGCGCGTGAAGCTCGCCACCGAGCTGCAGCGACGCACGAACGGCCGCTCGATCTACGTGCTCGACGAGCCGACGACGGGTCTGCACTTCGAGGACGTGCGCAAGCTGCTCGAGGTGCTCAACGGACTCGTCGACAAGGGCAACACGGTCATCGTGATCGAGCACAACCTCGACGTCATCAAGTCCTCGGACTGGGTGATCGATCTCGGTCCCGAGGGCGGCTCGGGCGGCGGCCAGGTGATCGCGACGGGCACGCCCGAGCAGGTCGCGCGTGCCGAGGGCAGCCACACCGGCGCGTTCCTCGCCGAGGTGCTGGGGCTTCGCGCCCCGACGCACGCGGTCACCGAGCTCGTCGAGGCCCGCAAGGCCGGCTGAGCCGCATGGCGCGCTCCGCTCCCACCGTCCCGTACAAGCCGCAGCCGGGCGAGATCCCGACGAATCCCGGGGTCTACCGCTTCCGCGACAGCGACGGACGCGTGCTGTACGTCGGCAAGGCGAAGAACCTCCGCGCCCGGCTGTCGAACTACTTCGCGCCCCTGCACACGCTCCACGAGCGCACGCGGCGCATGGTGATGACCGCGGCATCCGTCGAATGGACCGTCGTCGCGACCGACGTCGACTCGCTGCAGCTCGAATACCAGTGGATCAAAGAGTTCGATCCGCCGTTCAACGTCCGCTACAAGGACGACAAGTCGTACCCGTTCATGGCGATCACGCTCGCCGACGAGGCACCGCGTGTCATCGTGACGCGCAACCGCCGCATCCCGGGGGCCAAGTACTTCGGCCCGTACCCGAAGGTGTGGGCGGTGCACGACACGATCGACCTGATGATCAAGGTGTTCCCGATCCGGACCTGCAGCGATTCGTCGTACAAGAAGGCGATGGCGACCGGAAGGCCGTGCTTCCCGGGGCAGATCGGGCGCTGCGGCGGGCCGTGCTCGATGAAGGTCACCATCGAGGAGCACCGGGCGATCGTCGACGACTTCATCGCGTTCATGTCCGGGAGCGATCAGCGCTTCACCCGAGAGCTCACCGCGCGCATGCGTGAGGCGTCCGCCGCCATGGATTATGAGGCGGCCGCCGTCTACCGCGACCGGCTGCAGTCGATCGACGCCGTGCTGAACCGCAGCGCGCTCGTGCTCGCCGCCGACACCGACGCCGACCTCTTCGGCATCGCCGAGGACGAGCTGGCCGCCACGGTGCAGCACTTCGTGATCCGCGGCGGACGCGTGCGCGGTGTGCGCGCGACGACGATCGAGAAGGAGCTCGACATCACCGGCGGCGAGCTCGTCGATCAGGTGCTGCAGCGGACGTACGGCAACGCCGCGGGCGCCGACATCCCGAAGCAGGTGCTCGTGCCGGCGATGCCCGACGACGCCGCCGACCTGGAGGAGTGGCTGCGCGGGCGCCGTGGCAAGGCCGTGACGATCCAGATCGCCCAGCGTGGCCGCAAGGCCGACCTCATGCGCACGGCCACGCTCAACGCCCAGCAGGCGCTGATGCTCCACAAGACCCGCCGTACGAGCGACTACGTCGCCCGCAGCCAGGCGCTCACCGATCTGCAGGAGGCCCTCGACCTCGTCGAGGCGCCGCTGCGCATCGAGTGCTTCGACGTGTCGCACCTGAGCGGCACGAACGTCGTGGCATCGATGGTCGTCTTCGAAGACGGCCTGCCCCGCAAGGACCAGTACCGCTCGTTCGGCGTCGCCGAGACCACCGACGACACCGACTCGCTCTACCAGGTGCTCACGCGCCGTCTCGCGTACCTCGATCGTCCGGAGGAGAACGAGCCGGATGCCGCGCCCGACCCGACTGCGGACGGCGAGGTCGTGACCGAGCGGCGCCGCCCGCGCTTCGCGTACCGGCCGCAGCTGCTGGTGGTCGACGGCGGCAAGCCGCAGGTCGAGGCCGCGGCGCGGGCGCTCCGCGATGCCGGTCACGAGGAGATCGCGCTGTGCGGCATCGCGAAGCGCCTGGAGGAGGTGTGGCTGCCGGGGGAGGAGTACCCCGTGATCCTGCCGCGCACGTCGGAGGCGCTCTACCTCCTGCAGCGGCTGCGCGACGAGGCCCACCGCTTCGCGATCACGCATCAGCGCAAGCGCCGCCGCCGCGACATCCAGAGCGTGCTGGCTGAGGTGCCGGGCCTCGGCGAGGCGCGTATCAAGGCGCTGCTGCGCCACTTCGGGTCGGTGTCGGCGCTGAAGAAGGCGACGCCGGAGGAGATCGCCGAGCTTCCGGGCGTCGGCCCCAAGCTCGCGTCGGCCATCCACACCCACCTCGCCCAGCCGGCCGCCGCCCTTTCCGACGCGTCATAGCGCACGTCGCGCCGACGGGCGGTCGTCCGGTATGACTAGGCTTGTCGGGACGGGGGTGGTCATGGGCGAGGCGACGCGTCAGGACGTCGGAGAAGTGCTGATCGTCACGGGGATGTCGGGCGCCGGACGCTCCACCGCGGCGAACGCGCTGGAGGATCTCGACTGGTACGTCGTCGACAACCTCCCCCCGCAGATGCTCAAGCCGCTGCTCGACCTCACCGAGCTCGCCGGGGAAGTGCTGCCCCGGGTCGCTGTGGTGGTCGACGTGCGCGGCCGGGACCTCTTCTCGGACCTCCCCGACGCGATGCGCGCGCTCCGCGAGCGCCGCCAGATCCGCGTCCTGTTTCTGGATGCGTCGAACGAGGTGCTCGTGCGGCGCTTCGAGGCCGTGCGGCGCCCTCATCCGCTGCAGGGCGACGGCACGATCCTCGACGGCATCCGTCGCGAGCGCGTGCGCCTCGCGGCCGTCCGGGAGAGCGCCGACGTCATCATCGACACGTCGTCGTACAACATCCACCAGCTGGCCACCAAGGTCGCCGACCTCTTCAGCGAGGAGGGCGCGGCCCGGCACACGGTGACGCTCCAGAGCTTCGGCTTCAAGTACGGGCTGCCGCCGGACGCCGACATCGTGGCCGACATGCGGTTCCTCCCGAACCCGTTCTGGGACGAGCGGCTGCGCCCGTTCACCGGGGAGGACGAGGAGGTCCGCGAGTACGTCCTCGGCCAGGAGGGCGCGGAAGAGTTCCTCGACGCGTACAGCGCCGCGCTGCGTCCGGTGCTCGAGGGGTACCAGCGCGAGAACAAGAGCCACTCGGTCGTCGCGATCGGCTGCACCGGCGGGAAGCACCGCTCGGTGGTGATGGTGCGCGAGCTCGCGCAGCGTCTCGCGAGTGTGCCCGGCGTCGCCGTCCGCGTGACGCACCGCGATCTCGGACGCGAGTGACGAGCCCGCCCGGCCGGAGCGGCCGGGTAGGCTTGACGGTCGTTCCCGCAAGACCCATGAAGGAGACCCGTGTCGCTGACCGCTGACGTGAAGGCCGAGCTGATCACCGTGCGAGACCCGCGCCCTACGGCACGGGTGGCGGAGCTCACGTCGCTGCTGCGATTCTCGGGGGGCCTGCACTCGATCGCCAACCGCGTCGCGGTCGAGGCCGAGCTGGACTCCGACATCCTCGCCCGCCGCACCGCGCGCGACCTCATGGAGCTCTACGGCGTGCGCCCCGAGCTCGTCCACGTGCAGGGCTCCGGCGCGCGCACGGGCAGCCACTACGCCGTCCGCGTGATCGAGGGCGGCGAGACGCTCGCCCGCCAGACCGGCCTCCTCGACCAGCGCCGCCGCCCCGTCCGCGGCCTCCCCAACAAGCTCACCACCGGGTCGCGCGGCGACCTCGCCGCCATCTGGCGCGGCGCGTTCCTCGCCGCCGGCACGCTCAGCGACCCGGGCCGCTCGGCCGCGCTGGAGATCACCTGCCCCTCGTCCGAGGCCGCGATGGCGCTCGTCGGCGCTGCACACCGGCTCGGCATCGCCGGCAAGGCGCGCGAGGTGCGCGGCATCCCGCGCGTCGTCGTGCGCGAGGGCGAGGCGATCCGCGCCGCCCTGGCCGCGATGGGCGCCGTGCGCGCCGCCGCGGAGTGGGACCAGATGCGCCAGCGCCGCGAGGTGCGCGCGGGCGTCAACCGGCTCGTGAACTTCGACGACGCCAACCTGCGCCGCTCGGCGCAGGCCGCCGTCGCCGCCTGCGCGCGGGTCGAGCGCGCACTCGAGATCCTCGGCGACGAGGTGCCCGATCACCTCCGTCAGGCGGGCGACCTGCGTCTCGCGCACCGCGACGCGAGCCTGGACGAGCTCGGCCACCACGCCGACCCGCCGCTGACGAAGGACGCCGTCGCCGGCCGCATCCGCCGCCTCCTGGCGATGGCCGACAAGAAGGCCGAGGCCGAGGGGCTCCCGGGTACCGAGGCGGCCGTCCCGGCGGGCATCGAGGACTGAGATCCGTCACGGATGCTGCGGGCCGCAGCATCCGCTCTTCCACACGTCACAGTCGGAAGCAACCCGGCCGCGCGAGCGTTGCCGCTCAGTAGGATGAATCCGTCACCCTCGCTGCGCCGGGGATTTCGGCGCGCGCCGACAGGAAGAAGAGAACATGGCGAAGTACACCTTGCCCGACCTCCCTTACGACTACGCCGCACTCGAGCCGCACATCAGCGGCAAGATCATGGAGCTGCACCACAGCAAGCACCACCAGGCGTACGTGACCGGCGCGAACACCGCGCTGGAGCAGCTGGCCGAGGCGCGCGAGTCCGGCAACCTCGCGAACGTGAACAAGCTCGAGAAGGACCTCGCGTTCCACCTCGGCGGTCACGTCAACCACTCGATCTTCTGGACCAACCTGTCGCCCGAGGGCGGCGGCGAGCCCGAGGGCGAGCTGCGCGCGGCCATCGACGAGTTCTTCGGCGGCTTCGACAAGTTCCAGGCGCACTTCACCGCCGCGGCCAACGGGATCCAGGGTTCCGGCTGGGCCGTCCTCAGCTGGGACCCGATCGGCGAGCAGCTCATCATCCAGCAGCTGTTCGACCAGCAGGGCAACACCGCGCAGGGCACGATCCCGATCTTCCAGCTCGACATGTGGGAGCACGCCTTCTACCTCGACTACCTCAACGTGAAGGCCGACTACGTCAAGGCCGTCTGGAACATCGCGAACTGGCAGAACGTCGCGCAGCGCCTCGACGCCGCCCGTCAGAAGACCTCCGGCCTGCTGGTACTGTCCTAGTTAGCGCGGCCGTCCCGGCGGGACAGCCCGCCGGGACGCCGTTGTCCTCGTTCGCATCGCAACAACCGCGCATTCGCGCACGACACATCTCAGGAGAAACTCCGTGACTGTCAAGATCGGCATCAACGGCTTCGGCCGAATCGGACGCAACTACCTCCGCGCGGCTCTCGCGCAGGGCGCGGACCTCGACATCGTGGCGGTGAACGACCTCACCGACAACAAGACGCTGGCGCACCTGCTCAAGTACGACTCGATCCTCGGCCGCCTCGACCAGGAGGTCTCGTACACCGAGGACTCGATCACGGTCGGCGACAAGACCATCAAGGTCTTCGAAGAGCGCGACCCGGCCAACCTCCCCTGGGGCGAGCTCGGCGTCGACATCGTCATCGAGTCGACCGGTCGCTTCACCAAGGCCGTCGACGCCGCGAAGCACATCGCGGGCGGCGCCAAGAAGGTCCTCATCTCCGCTCCCGCTTCCGGCGAGGACGGCACGTTCGTCATCGGTGCGAACGAGGAGACCTACGACCCCGAGACGCAGCACATCATCTCGAACGCCTCGTGCACCACGAACTGCCTTGCGCCGCTCGCCAAGGTGCTCAACGACGAGTTCGGCATCGTCAAGGGCCTCATGACCACGGTCCACGCCTACACGGCCGACCAGAACCTCCAGGACGGCCCGCACAGCGACCTGCGTCGCGCCCGCGCCGCCGCGCTGAACATCGTCCCGACCTCGACCGGTGCCGCCAAGGCCATCGGCCTGGTGCTGCCGGAGCTCAAGGGCAAGCTCGACGGCTTCGCGCTGCGCGTCCCGGTCCCCACCGGCTCGGCGACCGACCTCACGGTCGAGCTCGAGCGCGAGGTCACCGTCGACGAGATCAAGGCGGCCTACAAGGCTGCCGCCGAGGGTCCCCTCAAGGGCATCCTCAAGTACACCGAGGACGAGATCGTCTCGAGCGACATCGTCACCGACGACCACTCCTGCATCTTCGACGCCGGCCTGACCCGCGTCATCGGCAACCAGGTCAAGGTCGTCGGCTGGTACGACAACGAGTGGGGCTACTCGAACCGCCTCGTCGACCTCACCGAGATCGTCGCCTCGAAGCTCTGATCCCGATGGCTCTGCGCACCCTCAGCACGCTGGGTTCGCTGGCCGGCAAGCGTGTCATCGTCCGTGCTGACCTCAACGTCCCCCTCAAGGACGCGGTCATCACGGACGATGGCCGTGTACGGGCCACGCTCCCCACGCTCAACGCCCTGATCAACCAGGGCGCCCGCGTCATCGTCTGCTCGCACCTCGGCCGCCCCGACGGCGCTCCCGACCCGAAGTACAGCCTCGAGCCGGTCGCCCAGCGCCTCTCGGAGCTGCTCGGCAAGCCGGTCGCGTTCGCGCGCGACACGGTGGGGGAGTCGGCCCGCGAAGCGGTCGCCGCCCTCGAGGACGGCGACGTCGCGATCATCGAGAACCTCCGCTTCAACCCGGGCGAGACCGCCAAGGACGATGCGACGCGTCGCGCGTTCGCGGAGGAGCTCGCCTCGCTCGGCGACGTCCTCGTCTCCGACGGGTTCGGCGTCGTGCACCGCAAGCAGGCGTCGGTCTACGACCTCGCCGAGCTCCTGCCGTCGGCAGCCGGCTTCCTCATCGAGAAGGAGGTCGACGTCCTCGACCGCCTGACCGAGAACCCCGAGCGGCCGTACACCGTCGTGCTCGGCGGCTCGAAGGTCAGCGACAAGCTGGGCGTCATCGACCACCTGCTGCCGCGCGTCGACCGCCTGCTCATCGGCGGCGGCATGCTGTTCACCTTCCTCGCGGCGCAGGGCCACAAGGTCGGCTCGAGCCTTCTCGAGGCAGACCAGCTCGACACCGTGCGCGAGTACATGCGACGTGCCGAGGAGTCGGGCGTCGAGCTCGTGCTCCCGACCGACGTCGTCGTGGCCTCGAAGTTCGGCGCCGACGCGGAGCACGTCGTGACGGCGGCCGACGGCATCGAAGACACCGCGTTCGGGGCAGCAGGCCTCGGACTCGACATCGGTCCCGACACCGCCGAGCGCTTCGCGGCGCTCGTGCGCGACTCGAAGACGGTGTTCTGGAACGGCCCGATGGGCGTGTTCGAGCTCGCGCCGTTCGCGGCGGGCACCAAGGCGGTCGCACTGGCGCTCACCGAGGTCGACGGCCTCTCGGTCGTCGGCGGCGGCGACTCCGCCGCCGCGGTCCGCCAGCTCGGATTCGCCGACGACGCCTTCGGTCACATCTCGACCGGCGGCGGCGCCAGCCTCGAGTTCCTCGAGGGCAAGAAGCTCCCCGGACTGGAGGTCCTCGGATGGCAGTGAGCAGCCGCACCCCGCTCATCGCGGGCAACTGGAAGATGAACCTCGACCACCTGCAGGCGGTCGCGTTCGTGCAGAAGCTGCATTGGACCCTGAAGGACGCCAAGCACGAGGACGGATCGGTCGAGGTCGCGGTGTTCCCGCCCTTCACCGACCTGCGCACCGTGCAGACGCTGCTCGACGCCGACAAGATCCCGTTCGCCCTCGGCGCGCAGGACCTGTCGGCGCACGACTCGGGCGCGTACACCGGCGAGATCTCGGGCGCGTTCCTGGCCAAGCTCGACGCGAAGTACGTCATCATCGGCCACTCCGAGCGTCGGCAGTACCACGACGAGACGGACGAGGTCGTGGGCTCGAAGGTCAAGGCCGCGCTCAAGCACGGCCTCGTGCCCGTGATCTGCGTCGGCGAGACCAGCGAGGACCTGGAGAAGTTCGGCGCGAGCGCCGTGCCGGTCAGCCAGCTGTCGGTCGCGCTCGAAGGGCTGAAGGCCGACGCCGACATCGTCGTCGCCTACGAGCCCGTCTGGGCGATCGGCTCGGGCCAGGCCGCGACACCGGAGCAGGCGCAGGACGTGTGCGCCAAGCTCCGCGAGGTCATCGGCGAGAAGCTCGGCGCGGACGCGGCAGCGCGCACGCGCGTGCTCTACGGCGGGTCGGTGAAGTCCGCGAACATCGCGAGCTTCATGCGCGAACCCGACGTGGACGGCGCCCTGGTGGGCGGTGCGAGCCTCGTCGTCGACGAGTTCGCCGCGATCATCCGCTACCAGAAGCACGTCGGGGTCTGACCCCGCGACCGGGGGGGGGGGGGGGGGCCCCCCCCCCCCCCCGGCCCCCCCCATACTTGGCCCCTGTGGGGACCGCGGAGCGGCGCAGC
>NZ_JBKFBD010000057.1:0-10630 GCF_053345975.1 Microbacterium sp. C23T
CCCCCCCCCCCCCCCGGGGGGGGGCCCCCCCCCCCCCCCCCCCCCCGGCCGCCCCCCCCCCCCCCCGACGATGGCGGCGCGATCGGCCCCGAACACCTGCTGCTCGCGGCCACGCGCGAGGCGGCGAAGTCCGAGCGCGCACTCACCGCCGCCGAGACCGGGCTGCTGCGAGGCGGTGCGAGATGACGCGCATCGACATCGACATCGAGCGCCTCGTGCTGCGGGGCGTTCCGGCCGAGCTCGCCGAGGGCATCGGCCCGCTCGTCGCCGAACGCCTGAGTGAGCTGGCGACCGCCGACCGGCGTGGCGACGACCCGCCGCGCTGGGCCGCCGCACCGCGCCGCGCGCGGCCGGTGACCGATCGCGAAGGCCTCGCCGCCCAGGTGGCGCGCGACACGTGGGCGACGGCCCGTGACCGGATCCGGGAGGGGGCGTCGTGATGAGCAGGACTCCGGCTCCCCCGGCGAAGGGCACGGACGCCGCACCTCCGCGACGCGTGTCGCATCGCCACGATGCGACGGAGCGTCAGGCCGACCGGGCCGCCGACATCGTCGCCCGCGGCGGGAGCGTGACGGGCTGGTCGTTCGCGAACGTGCCGGCCGAGGCATCCGTCCATCGTGACGAGGACCAGCCGAAGAAGCTCGAGGACAAGCCGCGACCACAGGCGGAGGCGTACAAGGAGGGCGCGGGCAAGGCGGTGGAGGCTGCGACCGAGACCGAGCTGCCCAGCGGCAAGAAGGTCCGCGAAGTCATCGAGGACAGCCCCTTGCTGTCCGCCGCCGCGGCGAGCGGCCTCGCGCTCTCGGGCAAGGACGTGCCGCTGCCGCTCGGATCGATTCCGAAGGTCAAGGACATCGTGCCGCCCGGTCTGAGCGTCGGTGTGAGGGCCGAGGGCGTCCCGGGGCTGCTTGCGGGCGATCCACGCCCGGGCGGCCGCGGCGTGGGTTTCGGCGACGTCGGACTGGGACTCACGCTCGGTTACACGGAACAGCTGCCCAAGGGAGGCCGGAAGCGGCAGAGCGCGGCCGACAAGAAGACGGCGGCGATCGCCGCCGACACCGCACGACTCAGGAACGACCCGATCATCAAGGGCATGCAGGCTCAGCAGGACAAGGAGCTCAGCGACGCCGCGATCGCATCCGTCGTCGCCCGTCAGAAGTTCGCCCCGGCCGGTCAGGTGCCGGGTCTCCCCTTCCCCCTCGTGCCCCCGCTCGCCACGCCGGGGACCGAACAGCAGAAGAAGCCCGAGGACGCTGTCAAGGCGGAGGAGCAGAAGAAGCGCGAAGAGGTGCAGCGCGCCCCGGCGACCACGAGCGAGGCGGCGCCTGCCGAGGCCTTCGACACGACGGGAGTGGATGCCGCGACCCGAGGCGGCGGCCGGGCGCTGGATCCGAGCCTCAGGCATTCGATGGAGGCGCGATTCGGCTACGACTTCTCGTCGGTGCGGCTGCACGACGACCCGCAGGCGGCGAGCGCAGCCGCCGGAGTCGACGCCACGGCGTTCACCGTCGGTGAGCACATCGTGTTCGGCTCGGGCCGTTTCGACCCGTCGAGCCCGGCGGGTCGGCACCTCATCGCCCACGAGCTCGCCCACGTGGTGCAGCAGCGCGGGGGCGCCGCACCGCGCTCCACCGGGGCACCGGCTCGCGTGCAGCGGCGCAGCTTCTGGGAGAAGCTCGCGGTGTTCTTCGGCGCCGAGGGCTCCTGGAGCGACGCCGAGCTGCTGGCATACGTGAAGGCGATCACGAAGGCGGGGTCGCACGACGGCTCGTACGACGCCGACAACAAGGCCCGCGCCGTCGTGCGCAAATGGAAGTCCGGGAGCCCCGGGTGGGAGCTCACGGGGACGCAGATGGGCCTGCTCATCGACGAGATGATCGACGGACCCACACTCGACGACGACGAGGACGCGATCCTCGATCTCGTGGAACTCGCCACCCCCGACGAGCTGCTCGTGGTGTTCCGCGAACCGGCGAAGCGCTACGCGTCTCTGAATGACAACCTCCATGGCGCGCAGCAGGACCGCCTCGACGATGTCGTCGCCCGGCGCTTCGCCGGAGGAGGCGCGGCCCTCTCCCGCGGAACCGTCGAAGTGGTCGGCCCCGAGCTGCCGGCCCGGTCGCCGTCCTTCGCGTTCGACGGCGCCCGCTTCGACGCCCGGTTCGAGGAGGACTACTACGGCGACGACCCCGCCGCGGTCGTCGCCCGGCTCTCCCCCGCCGATCGCACCAAGGCGCGGGACCATGTGCTGCGCACGACGCGCCCACGGTGGCAGGGCGAGCTCGAGGCCGTCACCCGCGAGCGCGTCGCGGCGACGGACGCCGCCGAGCGCCGCCGGCTCGCGAAGAAGGAGCGGAAGCTCCGTCACAGAGTCCGCTCACTCGACCTGTTCATCGCCGACACGCTTCATCGCGACCTGCCCGCCTCGGCGGCCGACGCCATCGCCGCGACCTCGCCGGTCACCGGCGACGAGGCGAAGGCCGCGCGCGAAGCGCTCACCCCGCCTCGCCCGGTGAAGCCGAAGCCGACGCCGCCCACCACACCACCCGACCCCGCGACCCCGCCGACGGCCGCGCCGACGACGGCGTCGGCGAAGCCGAAGAAGTCGGCCGCCGAGCGCCGCAAGGAGGCAGCGGCGAAGCGGAAGGAGGAGGCCGCTCGCAAGAAGGCGGAAGCCGAGGCGAAGGCGAAGGAGGAGGCCGAGCGCAAGGCGATGTTCGCCCCCGGCGGCAAGTACCGCACGCTGGTCGCAGCGGCGCTGGCCGTGAAGGTCGAGAAGGCCTACGAGAGCGCCCGCGCCGCAGGCACCGCATCGAAGCCCTCCGAGATCGAGCGCATGGCGAAGCCGGCGAAGGACGCGACCGACGGCGTCTTCGGCACCTTCTACAACTCCGGTGCGCAGCCCGAACTGACGTTCGGCGGCGACGGCAGACCACAGACGCTGTTCTCCTGGCACCACCGCCAGACCACCGCCGTCAAGTCCGCCGATCCTGCCGACCGCGTCTCGTGGGCCCTGCAGCAGATCCGCTACTACTTCCGCTCGGACGCCGCGTTCGACGCCATCAACGCCGAGTGCGACGCGCGGCCCGAGACGATCGGCGACAAGCGCAACGACGAGGCGCAGGCATTGGAGGACGTCGCCCAGGCCGCGGTGGTCGACGGGGTGAGCGAGAAGTGGGAGGACGATCCCCAGACCACCGCCGACAAGCTCATCTACATCGACCGCAACTGGGGCGGAGCACAGGTCGGCGGGCAGATCTACGTCGACATGTTCCAGACCGGCGACGTCGACGAGGACCGCGGCGCGCGGTGGGACATGTTCCAGACCCTCATCCACGAGTACGGCCACACCCTCGCGCACGCGGATTACCGGCGGTACGCCGGGAAGCTGAAGGAGAAGTCGGAGCGGGAGTGGAACACCCTCATGGAGGGCGTCGACAGCCTGCTGACGGATGTCGTCTGGTCGAAGAGCGGCCGTCGGCTCCTTGCGCATCGGCCGACACGAGAGCTGGTCGAGGGCAAGTCCTGGGCGGCCCTGCCCCCGATCACGGTGACCCCACCGGGCGCGTACACCTCGATCACCGAGGCGCAGCGCCTCGTCGACGTCGTGGGTGCCGACAACGTGTGGACGGCCTACTTCCTGGGCAAAGTCGACCGCATCGGCGGCACAGCGGGCGGGAGGCGGCCATGACGGACGCGCTGTCACGGCTCCTCGGCGCCGCCGACGTGTCGGGGTGGACCGGTCTGCCTGTCGACGCGGCGGAGACGCTCGGCATCGAGGCCGGCGCCGCGCCGGCGTTCGACGGTCTGCTGGGCGATCCCCCCGCGACGACCTCGTGGGTCCCCCTCTCGACCCGGCGATTCACCGACGGCCTGCGCGCGTGGGTCCGGGACGGTCGCGTCATCCTGATCGAGGGCGTCATGCCCGTAGACGACGAGGGAGGCTTCCTCGCCATCCCCGAGCTCGGCGAACCCGACGCCGAGCTCGACCACGTCTTCGGGCCTCTGACCATCACCGGCGGCGAGCGCGTCTACGCCGCGCGCGGCCTCGCCGTCTGCGTCAATCCGAAGAGCGGAGTGCTGCTCGCGGTGCGCGGATACGCGCCGACGACGCCCGAGGCCTACCGCCGGCAGCTGCGCCCCGTCCCGGTGCCCGAACTGCGTCTCGCCGAAGGGGGTGCGCCGTGAGCCTCGCCCACGTCCCCTCCGGTGCTCCCGCCGCCGATCGCCCGCGCGGCGTGCACGCGGTCGGGCATGCGGACGCGCCCGCCGAGCGCATGGCGGAGCAGTTCGCCGAGGCATCCGTCGCCCCTGCCCTGCCCCTGACCGGCTGGTCGTTCGCGGCGGTGCCCACGCGCGGGTCGTCGGCATCGGCAGAGCTCGACGTGCGGCTCGACGGCGACGGGCGCGCCCTCGACGCCGCCGAGCGGCTGGCTGCGCCACCGGACCACGATGCGCGGGACGTCCGGGTGCACACGGATGCCGCGTCCGCCGACACCGCCGAGCGCGCGGGTGCGGAGGCGCTCACGGTCGGCCGTCGCATCGCGTTCGCGCCCGGGCGTGAAAAGCGTGGCACCGCGGAGGGCCGGCGGAGGCTCTCGCACGAGCTCGCGCACGCCGCGCAGCACCGGGTCGGCGATCCTCCGATCGTGCGCCGCCAGCCGAAGGCTCCCGTCACGCCTGCGACGACACTGAATGGTCTTCCCGAGTCGGATCGCAAGCGCATCAAGGTCGTGACGGCGTTCGTGACCGTTCCGGGGCTGGCCGACAAGTTCGGCAAGAGCGTCGCGAAGACGACGGTGCCGATGCCGCCGAACACCGACCTCAGCGTCGACCCGTCCGCAGCGAGCGTCGACCAACCAGGTCTGCGCAACGTCGCGGCGACGCTCACGACGACGCACGGCGGCCTCGCCGAGGTCGTGCTCGGCGAGAACGCCACGATCACCCTCGCCCTCGATCTCTCTCCGTACGGCGGCGTCGACGGCCTGTACCGGTTCACACGGCACGTGCCGCAGGGCGCCGGCGCGGCCGCGCGCGTCATCGTCGAACAGCTCGGCAAGGACACACCGCCTACCGGAACTCAGGCCCCGGCTGCCACAGCCCCGGACCAGCCACCGCCGCCCGACCCCGTCGCACAGACCATGACCGCCGCGAAGCTGCGCCATTCCTTCAGCGGCGCCCCGCTCGCGGCGCTGCGCGGGGCCGTCGCGCAGATCCCCGCCGCACACCTCGCGAAGGTGTCGGGGCTCGCGTTCGTGGTCGGGACCGTGAATGCGTCGAATCCGAACGAACGTGGGAAGTACGACCGCCTCAGCCACACGATCACGATGGACGCGAGCGCCTTCGGCTCCAACCAGGGCCGCTTCACCGAGGGCGCCGCCGCGAGCACCGATGCGGTCCGCGCCATCGTGCACGAAATCGGCCACGCGCTCGACGTGGTCACGATCCGTGGTGCCGAGCTCGGCCAGGCGAAGGCGGAAGAGGGGATCAAGGATCTGATCCGGCGCTATCCCGATGGCAAGGGCGGTTACACCTACTCGGGGCTCCAGGGCGACGAGCTCGCCGACGTGCGGGCCAAGGAGAAGGCAGCCGCCGACGCCGAGCCCGGTCTGCTCAAGGCGCGGAGCATGACCGGCGGCTCGGTCGTCAAGTCCAAGGGGAACTTCACGGATGCCCCCGCCACGAAGCTCCAGCAGTCTGCGTTCGGGCAGGCCGTCGCGAAGGACGGCTCCGCCGTCACCGGCTACGGCGGAAGCGCCCCGGGTGAGGCGTTCGCCGAGGCCTACTCGCTGTACATCACGAGTCCGTCCGTGCTGAAGTCGCTCCGCCCCGCGACCTCCGACTTCCTCGAGAAGAACCTGCCGAAGTGAGGACGCGACCCATGACATCACCCCGGCTCATCAAAGGCGGCCTCGTGCAGGTCGACGTCAAGAGCGGGCGGACGCTCCGTACCATCGCCCTGCAGTACAACCCCGACTCGCTCAGCCGCACGATGCAGGTGCAGGCGGCGGGTGAGTCCGGGGGCGACAAGTCCCAGGCACTGCGCATCAAGGGCGCAGCGGCCGAGACCATCAAGGTCGAGGCCGAGATCGACGCGACCGATCGACTTGAACACCCGGATCAGAACCGCACCGCCGCCGAGGTCGGCATCCATCCCGAGCTCGCCGCGCTCGAGCTGCTCGTCCAGCCCACGAGCGACGCGCTGCAGGGCAACGACTCGATCGCCCGCGGCGGCGCGCTGGAGGTGCTCGCCATCGAGACGCCCCTGCTGCTCTTCGTGTGGGGACCGAACCGCGTGGTGCCGGTGCGCATCACCGACCTCTCCATCACCGAAGACGCGTTCGACGCCCAGCTCAACCCGATCCGGGCGACGGTGTCGTTGGGGATGAGGGTGCTCACCGTCGACGACCTCGGGTTCGAGCACCGCGGGGGCCAGCTCTTCATGGCGCATCTGCGCTCGCGCGAGGCGCTCGCCAAGAAGGCCGGTTCGGCGCCACTGTCCACGCTGGGCGTGAGGGAGCTCTGACATGGTCGATCCGCTCCAGCAGCTGCTCTCCGCCGGCGTCGTGCCGCAGAACGCGCTGCCGCCCACGAGCCGCTACGCCGAGGTCGGCATCGCCCATCACGTGCCGCCGACGGAGCCCGGCGTCGACCCCGTGCCCGTCGCGTTCCTCCGGCGACGGCTGGTGCCGACGCCCGAGCGCTTCAGCACCCTGTACGAGGTGCGGTGCGTCGAGGGCGACCGGCGCGATCTCCTCGCGGCACGGCACTACGGCGACCCCGAGCTGTGGTGGCGCCTCGCGGACGCCAACGGCGTCATCGACCCCGCCGGCATGGCCGGCCCTCCGGGGCACGTCGTGCGCATCACGCTACCTGTCGACATGAGGGGGGCGGCGGATGGCTGACCTGCCTCCGCAGCCCGTTCGGCTGCACCTGTACGCGGGACCCGCGATCGCCGTGCCGGCGCCGCAGGCGCTCGTCGAGGCGCTGCGCGAAGTGACGATCGAGAACGGCTCGGGCGATACCCAGAGCGGGTTCGAGCTCGTCTTCGACGTGCCCAAGAAGTCGCCCCTCTCGACGCTGTTCCTCCTCACGGGCGGCGTCTCGATCCCGCTGTTCCGCATCGTCCTCGCCGTGACGATCGGCGGCACGACGGAGGTCCTCGCCGACGGCGTGATGACCGACCACGAGTTCAAGACCGACGGGACGACAGCGACCCTTCACGTCAAGGGCAAGGACCTCACCGCCGTCATGGACATCTTCGAGCTCGACGGCATCCCCTACCCCGCGATGCCGGTCGCGGTGCGCGCGCTCGCCGTCCTCGCGAAGTACGCGGCGCTCGGCGTCGCCCCCCTGGTCATCCCGGCGCTCGTCGAGGACCCGCCGATCCCCACCGAGAAGATCCCCCGCCACCAGGGCAGCGACTACGCGTACCTCAAGAACCTCGCGCACGAGGCGGGCTACGTCTTCTACATCGACCCCGGTCCGGTCCCGGGCGTGAGCAAGGCGTACTGGGGCCCGGAGGTGCGTCTCGGCATCCCGCAGCGCGCGCTCGACGGCGGGCTCGACGGCCCGCACGACAACGTCACCGCGCTGAACTTCACGCTCAACAAAGAGGCGAAGGAGCTGCCCGTCGTCACGGTGCACGAGCCGTGGAGCAAGGCGCCGATCCCGATCCCCATCCCCGACATCAATCCGCTGAGACCCATGCTGGGGCTCGTGCCGCCGCTGCCGCCGAAGCTCACGTTCCTCCCCGGCACGGCGAAGCTCAGCGCGCCGGCCGCGATCATGAAGGGCATCGCGTACGCGGGGCAGCACGACGACATGGTCACCGGCACCGGGCAGCTCGATGTCGCCCGCTACGGCCGCGTGCTCCGATCGCGCGGGCTCGTCGGGGTGCGCGGGGCCGGCGACGCGTTCAACGGGCTGTACTACGTGAGCAGCGTCACCCACAAGATCGCGCGCGGCAGCTACACGCAGTCGTTCACCCTCGCCCGCAACGCCCTTCTGTCCACAGTCCCGGAGGTGCCCGTATGAGCGACACAGAGACCGCCGTCGCCACCAAGAAGCTCTTCGGCAAGTACCGGGGAACGTGCGTCAACAACATCGATCCGATGCAGATGGGGCGCATCCAGGTGCTCGTCCCGTCGATCGGCATCCCGCCGAGCTCGTGGGCCATGCCGTGCCTGCCGGTCACCGGCACCCAGACCGGCGTCTTCACCGTCCCGGCCATCGGGGCGGGCGTGTGGGTGGAGTTCGAGGGCGGTGATCCCGACTACCCGGTGTGGGTCGGCGGGTTCTACTCCCCCGCCGATGTGCCGGCAGCCGCGCGGATCGTGCCGCCCGGGGTGTCGGGGCTCACCTTCCAGACGCTGCTGAGCAACTCGATCACCATCAGCGATACTCCCGGGCCCACCGGCGGCATCCTCATCAAGACCACGACCGGCGCGATGATCTCGGTCAGCGACGTCGGCATCACGATCAGCAACGGCAAGGGCGCCGTGATCTCGATGGTCGGTCCGACCGTCAGCATCAACGCGGGCGCCCTCACGGTGACGTAGGAGGAAGGATGCCGGGACCCGTGCTCACTCAGGCCTCATCCGTGCTGTGCTCGCACGGCGGGGTGGCGACGGCCGTGTCACCCTTCCCGCGGGTGCTGGTGGCGGGCGCGCCCGTCGTCACGCTGGCGACGCAGTACGCGATCGCAGGATGCTCCCTCTCGACGTCGTCGGGGCCGTTCGACGTCAGCGGGCAATGGGTCGCCGGAGCCGTCCGGGTGCTGGCGGGCGGCATCCCCGTCGCGATCGCCACCGGATCGTCCCTCACTGTCGCGACCGGCGCACCGCTGATTCCGGGCGCCGTGCAGCCGAGGGTGGTGGCGTCATGAGCGGCACCCTCGACTTCCCGTGGGCCGTCGACGGCACCGGGCGCACGGCGACCACCGGGCGCGACGAGCACGTGCGCGACCTCATCGAGCAGGTGCTGCTCACGTCCCCCGGCGAGCGCGTCATGCGACCCGAATTCGGCGCGGGCCTGCTCGCGCAGGTCTTCGCACCCGGCGGGCCGGAAGCGGCCGCAGCATCCCAGTTCCTGATCCAGGCGTCGCTCGAGCGCGAGCTTGCGAACGTCATCGCGATCGAGTCGGTCGAGGTCGAAGTTCGCGACGCAGCCCTCGTCGCGACGATCGCGTACGTCGTGCGGGCGACCGGATCGCACGAGGTGCAGACCTTCCGCACCCCGCCGGGGGTGTCGCCATGACCTGCTACACGTGCGGCGATCAGCGCCGCCTCATGGCGGTGAAGCTCGCGGGGCTGCTCAACGGCATCGAGTTCCTCGAGGTGCGCGACCATGAGGAGTCGGTGGCGGGTCTGCGCCAGCGGACCCTCGTCGTCCGCCTGCTGCTGCCGGTGCCGGCGGGTCTCGACCGCACGTGGATCGCACTCGAGGGCGGTGAGCGCATCCGCCCCATCGCGGTGGAGTGGGCGAAGGCCGGCACCGACCTCACCGGCGCCGAGCTCGACCTCATCGATGGGTACGACGTCCCGGCGACGCTGCTCGTCGTGCGCACGGCACGGTGGGGCGACTTCTCTCTCTACACGCTCCGCGTGCGCACGCCCGGAACCACCGACGCCCCGACGGGCTTCGACCCGCTGCTCGCCGCAGTGCCGTTCTCGTTCAAGGTGGAGTGCCCGAGCGACCTCGACTGCCTTCAGCCGTGCACCTGCCCGGCGGGCGTGCACCACCCGCCGCCGATCGACTACCTCGCGAAGGACTATCAGGGCTTCCGCCGGGTCATGCTCGAGCGGATGGCCCTGCTCGCCCCGGGATGGACCGAGAGGTCGTCGGCCGACGTCGGCGTCATGCTCGTGGAGCTGCTCGCCTACGCCGCCGACGAGCTGTCGTACCGGCAGGACGCCGTGGCGACCGAGGCCTACCTCGGGACCGCCCGCAGTCGCGTCTCGCTGCGCCGCCACGCGCGCCTCGTGGACTACCGCGTGCACGACGGTGCGAGCGCCCGGGTATGGGCGCGGGTCCTCGTCGGCGAGGGCGCCGTCGACGTCCCCCTCGCGGCGGGCACGCGGCTGCTCACCCGCGTTCCCGGAGTCGACGACCAGCGCCTCGACGAGGACACGCGTGACTACGAGCGGGTCATCGACGCGCAGCCTGTCGAGTTCCAGACCGTGCACGGCGCACTCCTCGACCACGACCTCGCCGAGCTGCGCTTCTGGACCTGGGGACGCCTCGACGAGACCCTGAAGCCGGGGACGACATCGGCGACTCTTCGCGGCGATCACCCCACGCTGCGCGCGGGCGAGGTGCTCGTGCTCGCCGAGACCGTCTCGCCTTCCACGCGTGTCGCGGCGGATGCCGACCCCGGCCGCCGTTTCGCCGTACGACTGGTCGAGGTGCGGGCGTCGAAGGACCCCTCCGGCACCCTCTTCGACGGCGGCGAGGAGGACGTCACCGAGATCCGCTGGCACGAGGAGGACGCCCTTCCCGCAGCGCTCTGCCTCGCCGTGGACGGGATCGAGACCGCGGCCGCGTGGGGCAACATCGTGCTCGCAGACCACGGGGCGACCGTCGCCGGCGAGTCCTCGAAGGACGAACTGCAGGCGCTCTTCGCCGCCGC
>NZ_JBKFBD010000058.1:0-9060 GCF_053345975.1 Microbacterium sp. C23T
ATGGCGTTCCCGCGCGGCTTTGGCGGCGTCCGCCGCGGTGCGCTCGTGCGCGGTCGCCGCGTCGCGCTCGGTTTCGGCAGCCGCCAGGAGCTCGTCGGTCACCGGTTCGTCGGCCGGCGCGGCCGGCGACGGATGCGCCGTCGCTCCGCACACGGCGCAGGGCTCACCCTCGACGAGCGTCGTCGCGAGCTCGCCCGCATAGCCGTCGAGACGGAGCTGGAGGAGTGCGGCGACTCTCGCGGCGGCGGCAGCGGCAGCCGCGGCCGCGTCGCGATGGACGATCTCGGCCGCGCGCTGGGCGGCGGCGAGCCCTTCGGCCTCGACCGCGGCCGCAAGGCGCCCGCTGATCTCGTCGTGGCGCACGCGCGCGGGATCGCGGCGGGACGCCGCCGCGCGCTCGGTCTCGAGCTCCGTGTCGATGCGCTCGAGCTCGGCCGGCACCTGCGCCCGCTGTGCATCGAGGGCGACGACATCCGCCTCGAGCCGCGCCGCCTCCGCGGCGGCAGCCGTCTTCCGCGTCTCGCCGTCGGCCAGGGCCGCCTCCTGCGCGAGGGCCGCGGTCCACACGGCCAGCTCGCCGGTGAGGCGCTCGACCACCGCGGCGAGATCGTCGGCACGTGCATCATCGGTGCCCGCGACCGCACGCGCCCATGCCGCATCGGCCGACGCCGCATGTTCGGCCGTCGTCACCGCACTTCGCTCGGCTCGGTGGACCGTCTCGAGCGGCGCGCGCAGCACCTCTGCGGAGCGCGCGCGGGTCAGTCGCCGACGGTCGTCGGCGATCTGCGGGCCGGCCTCTTCGAGCACGGCGAGCCGGTCCCGCGCGCGGCCGAGCTCGGCCTGCGCTTTCGCCAGCGCGACCCGCTCGGCGTGCGCAGCCTCCGCGACGCTGCGGGCGTCGTCCGCAGCGGCGCGCTCGCGCGTCAGAGTGTCGAGGCGGTACGACGAACGCTGCTGCCCCAGGTCGACGGCCGCGCGCCGCGCGGCCAGGTCGACCCGAGCGTCGCCGTCTGCCTCGTCGGCCGGCACCAGCTCGTGCGCCGCGATCAGACGCTCCGCCTGATCGAGCAGGGTGCGGGCCCGCTCCCCCAGCGCGTCGAGCTCGTGCTGCGCCGCCTTGCTGCGCTCACCCAGCTCACGCGCGTACTCCTCGTAGCGACGCGTGCCGAACAGGGCGCGCAGCAGGGACTGCCGCTCGATGCCGGAGGCGAGGAGGAACTTCGAGAACCGGTTCTGCGCGAGCAGGATCACCTGCTGGAACTGCTGCGCGTTGAGCCCGAGCACCTCGTCGAGGAACAGACCGACGTCGCGGGGTTTCGCCGCGCGGCCGATCCACGCGCCCTCGACGAGCTCTTCGAGCTCGGCGCGTGTGGGCTCGGTGGTGAGCCCCCCGCCGCGGCGTGCCGGCCGCTGGTACTCCGGGGCACGGGTGACGCGCCAGCGGCGGTCGCCGACGGTGAACTCGAGGCGGACCTCCGTGGGGTCCTCGGGTGCGCAATGGTCGCTGCGCAGGCGCTTGTCGCCCGTCTCGTAGCGGGGCACGCTCCCGTACAGCGCGAAGCAGACGCCATCGAGGATGCTCGATTTGCCCGCGCCGGTGCGTCCGGCGATGAGGAAGATGCCGTCGTGCTCGAACGACTCGAAATCGACGCTCTGCTTCTCGCGGAACGGCCCGAAGCCGGTGAGTTCGAGATGGTGCAGCCTCACGCGGTCGCCTCCACCCGCGCGCGCTGCTCCAGCAGCTCGCCGACGAGCTCAGCCTCGCGGATCGACGCGCCTTCTCCCTCGCGCACATGGGAGAGGAAGGCGTCGACGAGCTCGGCGTCGTTGCGCGCAGAGCGCACGCGCTCGGCGTAGGTGCGTGCGTCGTCGATGCGCGTCGCGACCGGAGCGTGACGCACCTCGGCGCAGAACGGGAATCGGGCGAGCAGTCGCCGCATCGGGTCGCGCTGCGGCAGCGGATCGGTGTATTCGGCGCGCACCCAGTCGTCGACGTGGGTCGCGAAGCGCTCGTCGGTGAGCAGCTCGTCCAGCGTCGCGGTCAGCGTGGTGAGGGCGCGCGGCACCGGGAGCGGCAGCCACTCCACGTCGCCGAGTCCGTCGGCGCCGAGCTCGACCAGCCACGACCCGCGCGGCTTGTGCCCCTCGTCGAAGCTGTAGTGCAGGGGCGCCCCGGCGTATCGCACGCGCGGCGAGAGCTGCTGACGCCCATGGATGTGGCCGAGGGCCATGTAGTCCACGCCGTCGAAGGTGGACAGCGGAACGATGTCGAGTCCGCCCTGCTGGATGTCGCGCTCGAGGTGCGGCGTCGGCTCGACCCCCGCCGCGAAGCAGTGCGCGACCGCGATCGAGCGCGCGCCCCGGGCCGCAGCATCCGTCCGCACCAGGTCCATCGCGTGGGCGAGCACGTCGGCCTGCGTGCGCACGCCGGGCCAGGCACCGCGCAGGAGCACGGGCTCGAGGTACGGGATGCCGTACACGTGCACCGGGCCGTGCTCGTCGTGGACGGTGACCGGGGCGCCGATGGTCGTGGGATCGGTGATGACGTGGACGCCGTCGCGGAGGAGGCCCGATTGGAATCCGAGCCGGGCCGCCGAGTCGTGGTTGCCGCTGGTGACGACGACGGTCGCACCCGCGTCTGCCAGGCCGCGCAGCGCGTCGGTCAGGAGCGTGTACGCGCCCGCTGCCGGGGTCGCGGAGTCGAACACGTCGCCCGCGACGATCACGAGGTCGACATCGCGCTCCGCCACCTGCGCGACCAGCGCCTCGAGCACACCGCGCAGCGCATCGAGCGTCGAGTGGCCGTGGAACGACCGCCCGATGTGCCAGTCCGAGGTGTGCAGGATCCGCATGCTCATCACGGTACGTTCGGCCCCTGACATCGCCCGCGAGGCAGGCCGCGGACCCGCGAACCACCGGGGTTTCCGCGTCGGTGCGGCGTCTCCGGCGCGTACCCTCGAGCCATGTCCTTGCCCGGGGTCTGCGTGGTGTTCCTGCTGCGCCGCGGACCGCAGGGCGCCGAGGTGCTGCTGGGCCGGAAGCGCACCGGGCTCGGCCAGGGGAAGGTCGTCGGCATCTGCGGCTGGGTCGACCCCGGCGAGGGCGCCGACGAGGCCGCCGTGCGCGAGGCCCGGGAGTCGGTCGGCGTGCGGGTCGCGGCATCCGATCTGCAGGTCGCCGGAACGGTCGAGTACCACTTCCCCACCCGGCGCGCGTGGTCCCAGCAGGCGACGGTGTTCGTGTGCCGCAGGTGGCAGGGCGACCCCGTCGAGCGCGACGGGATGACGACCCAGTGGTACGGCCTCGACGCCGTGCCGTACGCGCGCATGTGGGACGACGCCTCGCGGTGGCTGCCGGGCGTGCTCCGCGGCGGCACAGTCGACGCGCGCTTCACATTCGGGGCGGATCTCGCGACGGTGGTGCTCACCGCGGAGTGACCGCGCGGCGACGTCGCCTCCTGCCGGGTTCGCGCGTCTTCCGGCGGTGCACCCTCCCCTCGGTCCTCCGGCGGACGTATCGTGGAACATGGCGCACAACGCAGACACCGCTCCGCGATCGACCGTGGTCGCGCTCGTCGGGGCCGACAGCGACGAGCTGCTGACCGGCCTCGCCGATGTTCCCGCGCTCGTCGCGCTGTCGCTCCGCGAGGCCGAGCCGGCCGTCGCCGCGCACCTCGTCGCCTCGGTCTCCATGCCGTACGTCGTCCACGACGCCGATCCGCTCGAGCACGTCGCGTCGGCCTGGGTCGAGTTGTACGAGGAGCGCGCCACGCTCGGCTCCCTCGAGGCGGAGGTCGGGGCGCTGCTGTCGCTGTTCGCGTCGGGCGAGGCCGTCATGCCCGACTACTACGTGGTCGCCGGACCCGAGGCGATCGAGGGCACGTGGCGGCACTGGTGGCTCGGCGCGCTCGCCCACCACGCGCCGTCGCGTGTGCTTCCGGTCGAGGCATCCGGCACCGCCCTGCGGGCGAGGCTGCGCACACTGCCCGCCTCACGGCCGTGGCCCGAGCCCGAGGCCTGGCTGCCGCGGGTGCAGTTCGACATCCCCGATCGCGTCGGCCTGCGCGATCAGCCGGGCGCCGCCTGATCCATGACGGACGTCGAGAGATTCGCGCACGCCGGCGCGACGCTCGTCGCCGAGCGGCGTGGGCGCGGTGAACGCGTGTACGTCCTCATCCACGGCATCGGCATGGGACGCAGCGTCTTCACCGACCTCGAGCGTCATCTGGGCGACGGCGAGGTCGTCGCTTTCGACCTCCCCGGCTACGGCGAGGCCCCCGAACCGCGCCGCGTGCTCACGATCGAGCGCACGGCCGATCTCGTCGCCGCCTACCTCCGGGGCCGCGTGCGCACTCCCGCCGTCCTCATCGGGCACTCGATGGGCGCGCAGGTCGCGCTGGAGGTCGCCGTGCGCCATCCCGCGCTCGCCGACCGCATCGTGCTCATCGGACCGACCGTCGACCCCGCGGCGCGGACGGCGCCCCGGCAGCTGTGGCGGCTCCTGCGCGACATCGCCGTCGAGAGCCCGGTGGTGATCGCGCGCGGCGCCCGGGAATACGTGCGCGCCGGGCCGCGGCTGCGCGCGAAGTTCCGCGCGATGCTCCGGCACCGTCCCGAGGACGTGCTGCCGCGCGTGCGGATGCCGGCGCTGGTGCTGCGCGGCGAGGACGACATCGTCGCGCCGCAGCAGTGGTGCCGACGGGTCGCCGACACCCTGCCCGACGGCCGGCTGGCCGAGGTGGCGGGGCACGGCCACGAGACGATGATCCGGGATGCCGCACCCGCCGCGCGGGTCATCCGCGAGTTCGCCCGATCGGCGTGACGACGGCTGACGACTGCCTGGTCTCGCCGGAATCCTGCCATCCCCGCCACAGCCGGCAATGTCGGAACCCCCGCGTAGGTTTCACACTGTCGGAACCAACGGAGGAAACCATGTTCGCTGTATACGCCGCCGAACAGCAGTACCGCCACGACACCTGGTCGCGAGACCGCGAGCACGCGCTCCTCGCCTCCATCCGCGAGCGGAAGACCGCTGTCGCCCCGCACCGCCCGGCCCGCGTCATCGCGCGCCCGCAGCGCTCCGCGTGGGCTCGGCCGATCGGGTTGCACGTCTCGGAGCACGACCCCGCGGTCTGCGCCGTCGCGTAGCCGACGACGGTCAGGGCGTGCGCGGGTCCGCGGGAGCGGGCCCGCGCGCCGCGCCGGCGGCCTGCTGGGCCGCGCGGTCCTTCGCCACGGCGTCGCCGATCATCTGACCCCCGCTGCGCAGGAGGGCGCGACGCCAGGGCAGGGTGCCCTCGATCTCGATCTGGATCGAGATCGACAGGATGGTCCGGATCAGCACGATGAGGCCCAGGATGGCCGCGTCCTCGAGCGACGGCTTCGAGGTGATCGTGCGGATGAGGTCCGCGGCGACGAGCACCTCCAGTCCGAGGAGGATCGCGGCGCCGAGGGTCGTACGCAGTGTCGTGAACGCGGCCTGACCGCCCTCGTGGCGCGCGAGCGACCGCCCGCCCAGAACGAGCGCGATCACGAAGCCCACGATCATGGCGGCGGCGCCGATCGCTTCGAAGCCGACGGCGACGGCGGTGAACACTGCCTCCATGTGCACGCGCCCAGCCTAGGGCCGGGCGCGTGCACATCGGTGACGGAATCGCGGTGTCAGCTCGCGGGCTCCCGGCGAGGGCGCGCCGGATCGTCGGTATCGCCCACCGACACCTGTCGGGCGAGCTCCTCGATGTCGTTCTCCGGCAGTTCGATGCCGGACTGCGTGAGCCGCTGACGCAGCACGTGCGCGATCTCCTCCAGGGGATGGGTGCCGATGTCCTGGCGCGTCTGTGCGACGATGCCCGCCACCTTGTCGATGTCGGAGGCGTTGTTCTGCGCCATCGCCGGCAGCCGCTGCTCCTGCTCGGTCCCGAGGGCGCCGGGCGTGCGCTGCGCCTCCCCCGCCGTCTGGGTGTCGCGGGCGCCGTCCTGGCCGTGGTGGTCGGTGCCGTCCTCCACGACCCCGATGCCGATCGCCTCGTGGCTCGGCGGGGGCGCCGCCGGCACCGCGGGCTCGACGTCGGCAGGACCCGGGTCTCCCGTCGCGGATGCGGCATCCCCCGCATCGGGCGCCGGTTCGCCCAGCGTGGGCGGGGCCGCCGGCGGCTCGTCGCGCACCGAGTCCCCCGGGGCCGGCGTCCCGCCCGCACCCGCGGCATCCTCCCGGTCGGGGTAATTGACCCCGGGCTGCTCGTATTCGTTGCCGGTCGTGCTCATCACGGTTCTTCCCCTCTTCCGCTGTCGGTCGCAAGGTCGGGATCGGCGCCCTGCCGGGCCGCCTCCCCCCTCGACGGGATCGTCGGGCTGCAGGGCGGCATCCGTCAGCAGGTCAGCCTCGCTGACCGCCGCGGTGCGCTCCCGCGACTCGGTGTCGTCCACCTGCTCCCAGCCGCCGGGCGGGTCGGCGTTCACGACGCCGTCGGGCAGGTCCTGGTTTCTCGCTCGATCGCGATCCATGGCGTGCTCCTCTCGTCCTCCCCCAGCCTCCGTCGCGGAGACGCACGGCGACATGGGGTTGACAAGAATGCCGACGGTGTCGGCGGGGCACGCGGGAACTACGGACGGGGATTCAGGATGCCGCGGCGCGACGGGTTCGCATCGAACCAGTCCGCGACATACCAGCACACCGGGATGACCTTGCGGTCGCCGCGCTCCTCGAGCTCCTCGACCGCCCGCTCCACCAGCTCGCCGGCGTACCCGTGCCCCCGGAAGGTCGGAACGGTGTAGGCGCGGGTCATGGCCACCGTGCGTCCGTCGTCGCGGTAGTCGAGCACGCTCACCAGGTCGTCGCCGCGGTGCAGGGTGTACCGCGAGGCGTCGGGCTCTTTCGTGAAGCGGAGGTCGGTCACGCCGTCAGGCTACGCCCGTGGCGCCGGGGCGGGATCCGTCTCCCGGTATGTCGCAGTGATCGCCCAGCTGACACTCGGTCTCACCCGACGTGGAACTGAGCAATCTGTCACATTCCGAAACGATCTGGGCCCAGAACCCGTGCGATTTGACGTTTTTGGACAAAGTCGGTAATAATCGGGCACATGACTGACAACGCGCTGTATCTGTCCGCCCGGGAGGCGAACAGGACTGCCGGCATGATGATGGCCGGTCGCGTTGCCATGTGTTGTCGAATGTGCCACTAGCACGGTGACCCCCGTCGGACTCCTCCTCCGCTTCTGAACACGGATCGTACGGAGTCCCCCGAAGCACCGGTTTCGTGCGTCGATCACGCGCACCCGGACCCGCTTCGCACACCGCCCAACGTCGGGCACAGGCCTCATCCGGCCTACGGCCTTTCTCGCCACCGACGACCAGGGCCGCAGCACATCATTCAACCCGGTTTCCGCCACCCGGGTTCCTCCCGCAAGGACCATCATCATGTCGACCACCGCTCTCCTCGACCGTCCCACCACCGCCGCCCCCGTCCGCCACCTCCGCGCCGTGAATCACCCCGTCGCGGTCGAGGCGCCCACGGCGCCGGCCCCCGAGCCCGCACAGCCGGCCGGGCGCGCCCTCCCCGCCGGCACGGCGCCGCGCGGGTTCGCCCTCTACGTCGGCATCGACGAGGCCAAGGCCGCCGCCTCCGGCGTGAACCTCGGCGTGCTCGTCGACGCCCTGCGCCGCACCCTCGCCGAGCTGGCACCGTCCGCCGAGACGTACGCCACCGTCGCCCTCGCGCCGGTCGGCTCGGGCGGCCGCGACGTCGACGTCGTGCGCCTCGCGCTGCACGAGCCGTCGGCCGTCGCCCGCACCAAGCAGGAGGAGCCCGAGGACGAAGAGCCCGCCTCGGGCGGCGTCGTCGTCGACATCTCGCGCAAGCGCGTGCTCATCGACGGCGAGTCCGCCGCCTTCACGTTCAAGGAGTTCGAGCTGCTGCAGTACCTCGTGCTGCGCGAGGGCCGCACGATCGAGCGCACCGAGCTGGTGACCTCGCTCTGGCAGGGCGCGACCGACGACGACGCCCCGGGCGAGCGCACCATCGACGTGCACGTCCGTCGCCTGCGCGCCAAGCTGGGCCGCTACGAGGACATCGTCCGCACCGTGCGCGGCGTCGGCTACCGCTTCGACCGTCACGCTGACGTCGTCATCCGCTACGGCCACGGCACCCCGTCGCCCGACCGCTTCTGATCGAGGTTCCTCCGGCGGCGATGTCGGAGGCGTCGGCGTAGGGTGGGCGGCATGACCACCTCGCTCTCGCGCATTCCTCGGACGAGGGATGCCGAGCGCTTCGGTCCGCGGGCCGCGACACGCGATCCCCGGCCCGATCATGGCCGGCCGCTCGAGACGGAGTACCGGCCGCGGCATCCGCTCGATCTCCGCCGCACCGTGCTGTATCAGCGGCGCGGAGCCGGCGACCCGACGATGGCGGTCTCGGGCGCGGTCATCTGGCGGGTGAGCCGCACGCCGGCCGGCATCGCGACGCTCGCGATCCGCGAGACGCATCCGGGCGTGATCCGCGGGGCGGCCTGGGGTCCGGGGAGCGACTGGGCGCTCGCGCAGCTTCCCGCGCTGTGCGGTGCGGACGACGACCCTGCCGACTTCGATGCGTCGCGGCATCCGCTCATCGCCGACGCGCATCACCGCAACCCCGGCCTGCGCCTCTCGCGCACCGATCTCGTGTTCGACGCCCTGGCGAGCGCGATCTTCGAGCAGAAGGTCACCGGCATGCAGGCGTTCGGCGCGTGGCGGCGCGTCGTGACGTGGTGCGGCGAGCGAGCCCCCGGTCCGACGCCGGCGCCCATGTTCGCGCCGCCGACGATCGACGGATGGCAGCACGTCCCCTCGTGGGTGTGGCACCGCTCGGGGCTCGAACCGCCGCAGTCGAAGACGGTCGTGCGCGCCGCCCGCCGCGGCGATGCGATCGTGCGGACCGTGCTCGCCGCCGAGGACGGCGAGGCCGTCGACCGTGTGCTCGTGAGCCAGCCCGGCATCGGTCCGTGGACCTCCGCCGAGACCCGCATCCGGGCTCTCGGCGAGGGCGACGGCCCGGGGGGGGGGGGCCATCCCCGGGGGCCCCGGGGGG
>NZ_JBKFBD010000059.1:0-8637 GCF_053345975.1 Microbacterium sp. C23T
GCGGTCCCGGGGCCGGCGGCTTCCCCCGGCGGGGGGCGCGGGCCCGAGGCGACGCGCGTGCCCGTCGACGAGCACGCGCGCGTGTCGACGGATGCTGTCGCAGAGAGCCTCCGTGACGACACGGTGCTGGTGAGCATCGGGTACGCGAACAACGAGGTCGGGACGATCCAGGATGCCGCGTCCCTGGCGGCCGTCGCCCGCGAGCGGCGCGTCCCGCTGCACCTGGACGGCGTCCAGGCGGCGGGCTGGCTGACGCTGTCGGCCGACGAGCTCGGGTATGACGCGATCTCGCTCGCCGGGCACAAGCTGGGTGCGCCCAAGGGCACGGGGGTGCTGGGCGTCCGCGGGAGGATCCCGTTGGAGCCCCTCATGCACGGCGGCGGTCAGGAGCGCGGCCGTCGCAGCGGCACCGAGGACGTCGCCGGCGCCGTCGGCTTCGCGACCGCGCTGGAGCTCGCCGAAGCGGAACGGGTCGAGGCGTCCGCTCGCGTGTCGGCCATCCGCGACCGCTTCATCGCTCGCGTGCTCGAGCGGATCCCGTCCGCCCGTCTCACGGGCGACCCGGTGCACCGCCTCGCCGGCACCGCGAGCTTCACGTTCGCCGGGACGAGCGGCGAGGCCGTGCTGCTCGAGCTGGAGCGCCGCGGCGTGGTCTCGTCGAGCGGCTCGGCGTGCGCGGCGGGGAGCGACGAGCCCTCGCACGTGCTGCTGGCGATGGGCATCGCCCCGGAGGTGGCGCAGACCGCGGTGCGGTTCACCTTCCCGCGCTGGCTGAACGCGCCGCTGGACGCCGTCGCCGGAGCGGTCGAGGCATCCGTCGCCGCCGTCAACGGTTCACCGCACTGACACGGCGGAGCCCGGCCCTCCGGAGCGCCCGTAGGATCGGGACGTGACCCCCGCCGTGACCGTCATCGTCCCGGGCTACGACGTGGCTCTCTATGCCGCCGAGGCGCTCGACTCCCTGCGCGCGCAGACACGCGAAGACTGGGTCGCGATCCTCGTCGACGACGCATCCACCGACGCCACCGGGCGGCTGTTCGACGCCGCCGCCGCGGCGGACGAGCGGTTCCAGGTCGTGCACCACGATGCGCAGAGCGGGCTCGGTGCCGCGCGCAACTCCGCGCTCGACCTCGTCCGCACCCCGTTCCTGGGGTTCCTCGACGCCGACGACCGCCTCACCCCGACCGCGCTCGAACGGCTCGTCGGCACGGTGGCCGACAGCGGCAGCGACTTCGCGCTCGGCGCGTATGTGCGCCTGCGCCCCGACAGCGCCGGCGGGTACGAGGCCGGCAGCGTGCAGCCCTGGGTCGCGGCTGCGACGGATCCCGCACGCGTCGGCGTCACCCTCGACCAGCACCCCGAGGCATCCGGCAACATCGTCGCGTGGTCGAAGGTGAGCCGCACCGATCTGTGGCGGCGCACCGGTCTGCGCTTCCCCGAGGGCAAGGCCTACGAAGACCAGATCGTCGCGCAGCAGATGTACACGCGCGCCCGCGCGTTCGACGTCATCCCCGACGTCGTCGTGGAGTGGCGCGAGCGCGCCGACGGGTCCTCGATCACCCAGCACAAGGGCGAGCTCCCCGTGCTCCGCGACTACCTCGAGGCGCTCGCGGGTGGCATTGCGGTGCTGGATGCGGCGGGCCAGCCGCGGGCCGCGGCATCCCGTGTCCGTCTCATCCTCGCGATGGATCTGCCGCCCCTCGTCGACCTCGCCCGCGATCACGCCGACGACACCTACCGGCGGGAGCTCGGCGCGTTCGCACGGACGCTGTGGTCGCGCGCGGACGGGGTCGTGCTGTCGGAGCCTGCCGCGACGGCGCTGGCCGCCGCGCGGCTCTGGTGACGACGCCACCGCCTGCCGTGCGGGAGCTCAGTCCTCGCGCCACTCCGGGTCGCCGACGCTGCCGCGACCGGCGGCCATCACCTCTTCCGAGGTGAGGACGGGAGCGTCGGGCGGGCTGTCGGCTCGCCGCTCGGGGTGGTCGGCGGGCGCCTCGGCGTCCTCCGCCTCGAGGATCCGCGTCGTCGCGAGCTGCTGAGCCGCGAGTTCGGCATACAGCCCGCCCTCCGCGAGCAGCGAGGCGTGCGTGCCGGACTCGACGATGCGCCCGGCCTCGACGACGTGGATGACATCGGCCGCGATCACCGTGGACAGGCGGTGCGCGATCGACAGCGTCGTGCGGCCCCGCGCCGCCGCATCCAGCGCCTCCTGGACGACCCGCTCCGACACGGTGTCGAGGGCCGACGTCGCCTCGTCGAGGAGCAGTACGGGCGGGTCCTTCAGGAGCACCCTCGCGATCGCGATTCGCTGCTTCTCCCCGCCCGAGAGCCGATAGCCGCGTTCGCCGACGACGGTGTCGTAGCCCTTCTCGAAACGCTCGATCACGTGATGGATGTTCGCGGCACGGCACGCGGCCTCGACCTCGGCATCCGTCGCATCCGGCTTCGCGTACCGCAGGTTCTCGCGGATCGTGGCGTGGAACAGGTACGTCTCCTGCGACACGATGCCCACGTTGTCGATGATCGACTCCTGCGTGAGGCGCCGCACGTCCTCACCCGCGAAGAGGACGGACCCGCCGGATGCCTCGTACAGCCGCGGCGTCAGATACAGAACGGTCGTCTTGCCCGCGCCCGAGGGCCCGACGAACGCGACGTGCTGACCGGGCTCGGCCGTGAACGACACGCCCTGCAGCGTCGCGCGGGCGTCGGACGCGGCATCCGGATAGCGGAACTCCACGTCGCGGAACTCGATGCGCCCAAGGGGGCCGGGGGCGTCGGCGACGGCGATGGCGTCGGGGGCCTCGCGGATGGCCGGCACGAGGTCGAGGTACTCGAAGATGCGGGCGAACAGCGCCGACGAGGTCTGCAGGTCGAGCGAGACGCGCATGAGCCCCATGAGGGGCATGAGGAGTCGCGCCTGCACCGTGGTGAACGCGACGATCGTGCCCGCCGTGATGGCGTCGGTGCCGCCGCCGATGAGGTAGCCCGAGACGAGGTAGATGATGGCGGGGACGCTCGCCATGATGACCTGGACCACGGCGAAGAAGCCCTGGCCGCTCATCGCGCGCCGCACCTGCAGCCGCACCTGGTTGACGTTCTCGTCGGCGTAGCGCGTCGACTCGGTGCGCTGGCGGTTGAACGACTTGGAGAGCAGGATGCCCGAGACGCTCAGGGTCTCCTGTGTGATGGCGGTCAGCTCCGACAGCGACTCCTGCGTCTCGCCCGCGATGCGCGCCCGCACCTGGCCGACGCGGCGCTGCACCAGGATGAGGAACGGCATGAGCACGACGGCGATGATCGTGAGCCGCCAGTCGATGAGGATCATCGCGACGAGCGAGGCGACGACCGTGACGGTGTTGCCGAGGATGCTCGTCACGGTGTTCGTGAGCACACCCGAGACGCCGCCGACGTCGTTCTGCAAGCGCGATTGGATGACGCCGGTCTTCGTGCGCGTGAAGAAGCCCAACTCCATCGACTGCAGGTGATCGAACAGCTTCACCCGGAGGTCGCCGGTGACCCGGTTGCCGACGGTGGAGGTGAGCCACGTCTGCACCACGCCGACCGCGGCGGACAGCAGGAAGAGCGCGATCATCGCGAGCACGAGCTTCCACAGCAGCGAGAGGTCGGGGGGCGAGCCGTCGACGGGGAACAGCGCGTCGTCGAACACCCGCTGCACGAGCAGCGGCGGGATGACCGCGATGCCGGCGCCGACCACCACCAGGATTCCGGTGATGACGATCGACCACTTGTACGGCCGGAAGAGGGCGACCACCCGCCGCCCGAGATTCGGGATCTGGGGCGCTTCGGCGTTCGCGCGCCGCTGGGCCTCGGTGTCGACCGGGCGGAAGCCGGGGTGTCCGCCCCCGCCCCCACCGCCGCGCATGCTCACGTGGCCAGCCTAACCAGCGCCGCCGACGCTAGGCTCGTGGCATGACCTCGACGCCCGACCTCCCCGCACACGACGGCAGCGACCTCGCGGAGCTCCGCGAAGAGATCGACGCCCTCCAGGCCATCCCGCACGAGGAGATCGTGAACCCCCTCCCGAAGAACCTCGAAGAGCGCGAGCCCGAGGCCGAGCCGACCGACGCGATCGGCTCCGAGAAGTGGGACGACGCGGAGCCCGAGCGATCCGACAGCTGACCCCTCGGGCCGCCTGATCTCCGGCATCCCGTCCCGAAATGCGGAATGGGATGTCGGAACCTGTGGTTATCTTGAAGGCTTGCCATCCTCGGGTGGCACATCGCTGTCCATCCGAGCCTCGAGGAGACGACCTATGGCCGCCATCGAAACGACCCCCGGAACCGGCAGCCTCCCCGCTGTTCCGAGTAGCGCCGCGGGTGCGGCGCCCAAGCTGCGCCCCGAAGAGAGCCGCGTCATCTGGCTGCTGCTCGCGGCCGCCTTCGTCGCGATCCTCAACGAGACGACGATGGGCGTGGCGATCCCGCACCTCATCACCGACCTCGGCATCACCGCGCTGTCCGCGCAGTGGCTGACGACCGCGTTCATGTTGACGATGGCGGTCGTCATCCCGATCACCGGCTTCCTGCTGCGCCGCTTCACGACGCGGGCGATGTTCATCGCGGCGATGGGCCTGTTCTCGCTGGGAACGCTCATCGCCTTCCTGTCGCCCGGCTTCCCGATGCTGCTCGCCGCACGCGTCGTGCAGGCGTCCGGCACCGCGATCATGATGCCGCTGCTGATGACGACGCTCATGACCGTCGTGCCCGCCGCCATCCGCGGCCGCATGATGGGGCGCGTCAGCATCGTGATGTCGCTGGCCCCGGCGATCGGGCCGACCCTCGCGGGTGCGATCCTCAACAACTTCGAGTGGCGCTGGATCTTCGGCATCGTGCTGCCGATCGCGATCGTGGCGCTCGTCGTCGGCGCGCGCTGGATCCACAACCTCGGCGAGACCACGCGCGCGCCGATCGACGTGCTGTCGGTCATCCTCTCGGCCCTCGGCTTCGGCGGCCTGGTCTTCGGCCTCAGCCAGCTGGGCGCCGGCGGACACGGCAGCGGAGCGGATGCCGCGGCCGCGAGCGCCGCCTCGACCACGACCCTGATCGTGTCCCTGGCTGTCGGCGTCGTCGCGCTCGGCCTCTTCGGCTGGCGCCAGGTCGTGCTCCAGCGCAAGGATGACGCGCTGCTCGACCTGCGCGTGTTCCGCAGCGCGAACTTCTCGCTGTCGATCGCGCAGATGTCGATCATGTCGATGGCGTTCTTCGGCGCGATCACCGTGGTGCCGCTCTACCTGCAGGACGTCGTCGGCGTCGACCCGCTCACCACAGGTCTCGTCGTGCTCCCCGGCGCTCTCGCGATGGGCCTCGCAGGCCCCGTCATCGGCCGCATCTACGACCGCTGGGGCACGACCGTGCTCCTGGTTCCCGGCGCGGTGATCACGAGCGCGATGCTGTGGTTCTACACGACCTTCGGCGCCGAGACGCCCGTATGGCTGATCGCCGTGGCGCAGACGATCCTGTCGTTCGGCCTGGCGCTGTCGTTCACGCCGCTCTTCACGGCGTCGCTCGGCTCGCTCCAGCCGAAGTTCTACTCCTACGGCTCCGCTGTCGTCGGCACCGCCCAGCAGGTCGCCGGCGCCGCGGGCATCGCTCTGATGTTCGGCGTCATGGCGGCGGCATCGTCGGCCGCGACGTCGTCGGGTGCCGACACCGTCGCCGCCGGAGCCGCCGGCACGCACGCCGCGTTCCTCACGGCCGCGTTCCTGTCGCTGCCGCTGCTGGTCGGCGCGTTCCTCATCCGCAAGCCGGCCGACGCACCGATGGGCGCGCCCGCCGGTCACTGACCGAGGTATCACCCGGATGCCCCGCCCCTCGACAAGGGGTGGGGCATCCGCGATTCTGGATGCGCCCGAAACCCGACGGGAAGGCAGCACCATGATCGTGAGCACTCCGGACCTCGACGGCGCCACCGGCCACGTCGCCGAGATGTACGACGGCGACCTCCGCAGCGACGGGTTCGTCTTCGGGCATACGCGCGCGATGGCGATCAATCCCGAGGCCCATGCGGCCTTCGAGACGCTCATCCGGAGCATCGTGCCGTCGATCGGCCTGCGCAACTACGAACTCGCCACCCTCGGCGCCGCCCGCGCGATCGGGTCGGACCACTGCCTCCTCGCGCACGGCCGAAAGAGCCTGCGCGCAGGTCTCCTCGACGAGGACGAACTCGCCCGGCTTGCACGCGAGGGCGCGGACGCCGGCCTCGACGAGACCGGCATGGCGGTGGTCGCGTACGCCGAGAAGCTCTCGACGGATGCCGCGACCATGACCGACGCCGACACCCAGCGCCTCCGCGATCTCGGGTTCACCGATCGGCAGATCGTCGACATCACGCTCGCCGCCGCCGTGCGGAACTACTTCAGCCGGGCGCTGCTGGCCCTGGCGGTGCCCGTCGACGACGTGCCGGGTCTCAGCCCCGCACTGGTCGCCGCCCTGCTCGCGCCGGCGCAGGCCGCACGCGGCGACGTCAGTGGTGGATGACGGCCTTCAAGAGGATGAGCACTCCGCCGAAAGCGGCGGTGATGAGCGCGCTCAGGATGCGTGGAAGCCAGTGCGTGCTCCAGCGCGCGACGGCGATCCAGCCCAGTGCGCCGAGCATGACGGTGTTGGCGATGAGCGCCACCCAGAGCGCGGTGGAGTCTTCGATGACGCGCGTCGCGCCGAGCAGCAGGATGAGCAGCGGCGGAACGGACGCGAGGAGCATGCCGCCCGATTGACGAGCGGACGCGCGCAGGCTGGCCCGGAGTCCGGCATGACCGTCGGTGGCGGCCAGGCGGCCCAGAGTGCCGGCGAACACGTGGGCGGCGAAGAACACGATGACGGTGACCGCGACGGTCACGAGCGCCTCCCATGAGGTGCCCTTCGCCGAGACGACGATCATGCCCGACACGAGGATCAGTCCGTAGATCGCCTCCTCCGACATGAGGATGCGGCCGACCCGCGGGGTGATGTGAAGCTGTTCGTCGGTCATCGCCGGCGCCTCGTGAAGTGGACGGAGGCGGGTCAGTCGATGCTGCAGCTGCCGCCACCGCAGCACGAACCTGCGGACTCGACCACCGTGAGGAGGTTCTTCTCGTCGGCGACGGGTGCGAGGGTGATCGGGGCGGGCTGCTGCGAAGTCGTCATAGCGACCATGCTACCCACGGGAACAGCGACGTCGGCCGCCCGCGTCGCTGAGGGCTCCGACTCAGAGCGGCACTCCCCCGTTCTGGCACGTCGGGCAGTACTGCGCCGACGTGCCGGAGAACGTCAGATCGCGAATGGTGTCGCCGCACACCGGGCAGGCTTCGCCCGTGCGGCCGTGCACGCGCATCGCCGCCACCTTGTACGCCTTGAGCTGGTCGATGGGAAGGCCGAGCCGGGCATCGATCGCACCGCGCACGGTCGTCAGTGTCGCGTCGAACAGCCGGTCCGCCGAGCCGTCGTCGAGCGCAGCCGCGTGGGTCACGGGCGACACCTTGGCGAGGTGCAGGATCTCGTCGGAGTAGGCGTTGCCGATGCCGGCGAGCGATTCCTGCTCCTGCAGGATGGCCTTGATCTGCTTGCGGCGACCGCCCAGCGCGCTGTCGAACTGGTCGCGCGTGAAGGCTGCATCCGCGGGATCGGGCCCGAGCTTCGCGATCGCGGGAACCTCACCGGCGGCGCCGACGACGAACAGTCCGAGCGACACCCAGCTGCCGGCATCCGTCACCTCCAGTCTGCGGTCGCCCGCCAGCTCGAAGCTCGCCAGGGCCGGCGGCGCGTCCACCGAGAGCGGGGCGGGTTCGTCGTCGGGCGCGGCATCGAGCCACCGCATCCATCCATGGCGCCCCAGCGAGACGACGAGGCTCGCCTCGTCGAGGACGAGTTCCACATGCTTGCCGTGGCGGCGGGCGCCGGTGATCGTGCGTCCGATGATGCTCGCCGGGGGCGTGGCACGCGTCTTGACCGTGCGGAACTCGAGCACATCGACTCCGCGGATCTCTCGCCCGGACCCCTCGTCAGCGAGGAACCGCGCGAGAGCCTCGACCTCCGGCGACTCAGGCATGGCCCCATCCTGCCACCGAGCCCCGACACTGACGCGCTCAGGCGCGCGCGGGCGGGCGGTGCGGAATCGGTGCTGGCTTGAGCGCGCCGAGGCTGCGCGACTGCTGGAGCATGCGGATCGCCGCCTGGAAGAGGCCCTCCAAAGAGGAGAACCTGGCCGATCCGAGACCGACCGACACCCACACCGCCTCGTACGCACCCGAGTCCAGCTGCTCGACGTACGCGACCACGCTGGCCACCTCGCTCCGTGCCACCCCGCGGTCGCACAGCCGCCACGCGCGATCGGCGAGCGGCGTCAGAACCAGTTGGTGGATATCGTCATGTTCCATGCCAGCGAGCCTGCTCACCGCCGCCACACCGGCGAAGGGGCTTGACATCCCCGTTCCGGCATGCGCCCGCACACGGCGGCTACCGGCGCCGTCATCAACGGGATGCTGCACGCTGCCCCTGAGGACGGAGTCCCCTAGGTGTGATGTCCAGGGACGTTGTTTTGTGAATCGCGGTTGAGCTGCTGATAGGTGAAGGCCTCCGGTTGTGAAGTGGAGCTGTCTAGAAACCGCTTCACGAACCAGGAGGCCTTCGTGTCCCACGCTAA